>NZ_JBHVEE010000004.1:0-152864 GCF_042802415.1 Streptomyces sp. NPDC057486
GACGCCATACCGCAGATCACCAGGTCGTAACCCGTCTTCTCGACCGCCCTCGCCAGCACCAGCGACGTACCGATCACATCCGTACCGTGCAGACCCTCGTCCTCGACATGAACCGCCTTGTCCGCACCCATCGACAGCGCCTTGCGCAACGCGTCCTTGGCATCCTCCGGACCCACCGTCACCACAGTGATCTCCGCGTCGTCCGCCTCATCGGCGATCTGCAGCGCCTGCTCCACCGCGTACTCGTCGAGCTCCGACAACAGACCGTCCACATCCTCACGGTCCAGCGTCAGATCATCAGCGAAGTGCCGGTCACCAGTGGCATCGGGCACATACTTCACACAGACAACGATCCTCAAGCTCACGCCGGCTCTCCTACCTGGGTGTGGGTCCTGAAGTGACCATATGGCACTCAGTACCCTCTGTAAAGGTACGTAGTGTCGAACGGTCGGTATTGGTGTTAGGTTCCGGGCATGACCGAGGCGCGCAGACCAGTGAAGAAACCTCCCATGCGGGAGGTGCTCGCCGAAGCGGCGTTCCAGCTCTTCCTGGAACGGGGCTTCGAGCGGACCACCGTGGACGACATCGTTGCGCGGGCCGGGGTCGGACGGCGTTCCTTCTTCCGGTACTTCCCCTCCAAGGAGGACGTGGTCTTCCCCGACCACGAGCGCTGCCTCGCCGACATGACGGCGCTTCTGGAGGCGGCCGACGACGGCGACCCGGTGAGCAATGTGTGCGATGCAGCCCGGCTCGTCCTGCGGATGTATGCGGCGAATCCGGAGTTCTCGGTCCAGCGCTACCACCTCACACGGGAGGTTCCCGGCCTGCGTACCTACGAGTTGTCCGTGGTGCGCCGCTACGAACGGACGATGGCCGAATACCTGCGGGGTCGCTACGTCGGCACTCCGGACGGCCCGCTGCACGCCGAGGTGATCGCTGCTGCCGTGGTCGCCGCGCACAACAACGGCCTGCGGTCGTGGCTGCGTTTGGGTGGCGAAGGTGACGCCGAGGCCGCGGTGGATCATGCCCTCGGTGTCGTGCAGGAAGTCTGGGGGGCGAAGGCCGCAGGCACCGCGGGGCCGACCGCGGACGACGACGAGGTCGTCGTGGTGGTCGCCTCCAGGAGCACGCCGATGTGGCGTGTGGTGCAGAGGATCGAGTCGGCTCTCACCGAGGACTGATCACAGAGAAGGAACTCAGTACCTTTACGTCCCGACACTCAGTGCCATACGATGCGCGTGCGTCTGTGTCGAGTCACGACGCTGACGCACCGAGCCGAGTTCAGGGGGTCGAGACGTGTCCCACTCCGTTTCAGCGATCGGTGCCGCACCAGCGGCGCAAGGTGAAACCGGACTGATCCATCAGCTCTGCCGCTGGTGCGGCACCGCGTCCTTCAGGCGGCTTCTGTGCCCAGTGTGCGCGTCGAGCGATCTGGATTCCGTACGCAGTGACGGCCTCGGCGTCGTCGTACGGACCAGCGTGGTGCACCGCTACACAGAGGCGGCACGCAACGAGTCCCTCGTCCGGCTGCCCGAAGGGTTCGTGTTCCGGTGCCGTGTCGTGGGCGCCGCGCCGCACCTGGTGCACGTCGGCGCGCGCGTGCGACCCGTGGCGGAAGCTGCCCCGGAGACGGGTGAGATCGTCCTCGAACTCTGCGACCCCGGTGCGTATGCCGAATGGCGGTAGGCCGGTCCCGAGGCAACCGGACGGCGATGTACGAGGAGTTCAAGGAACCGCTTCACGTGCCCCCGCCGCTGCGGCGCGTGGTTGCCGCGGGCGCCCAGTGTGTGAGCTCCCCTAGGGCGGGCGTCGGAAGTCCCGCCGTCCGCCCGAAGGGTGGGCCCGGCGGCGTCCGGTGCGTGCGACTCGGGGTCGCCGTGGCCTTTTACGCTGTGCTCGCAGATGCCGGCCATCGCCGCATGGGCGCCCGGCACGGGCCTGCACAGTGGATCGGGGGGGTTGTCCGGCCGTGATCCACCAGGCGATCCGGGCGTGTTCGGGAGGTCCTGTCCGCCTGCTCGCTGTGCGGCGCTATCCCTCGAATGCTCCGTCGGCGCAGCTCGGGTTCTCTTCCAGTACCGCTGCGTCCAGCGCTGCTGTGAGGCGGTTGAGGCGAGCCTGAAGATCGGTGATTTCTTCGAGACCGAAGCCGGTTGCCGCGGCGATCCGGCGGGGGACGGCGAGCGCCCGCTCGCGCAGGGCGGCGCCCTCGTCGGTGAGGTCGATGTGCACCGAGCGCTCGTCCTCGGCGCTGCGCTCGCGCCGTACCAGGCCCGCCGCCTCCAAGCGCTTGAGCAGCGGCGACAGCGTGCCGGAGTCCAGCCGCAGATACTTGCCCAGCTTCTTCACCGGCAGTTCCCCGTGCTCCCAGAGCGCCAGCATCACCAGGTACTGAGGGTAGGTGAGCCCGAGGTCCTTGAGGAGGACGCGGTAGACGCCGCCGAAGGCGCGTGAGGCGGCGTTCAGGGAGAAGCAGATCTGCTGGTCGAGGCGGAGGTAGTCGGCCTCGGGCGGGGCTTCGCGGCTCGGGCCGGGCGTGAAGGTCATGAATCCAGAGTACCCCCGCGAGCCATTCAATTGTGCACAACTTAATTGTGTGCTTTCCTGGTGGGGAAGCGGGCGGACAGCGCCGCTGGAACATGACTTTCGAGAAGGATGGTTTCCATGGAAGCGCTCTACACCGCCGTTGCCACCGCCACCGCCACCCACGGCCGCGAGGGCCGCGCCGTCACCCCCGACGGCAAGCTGGATCTGCAGCTGGCCATTCCGGTGGAGATGGGTGGGAGCGGCCAGGGCACGAACCCTGAGCAGCTGTTCGCCGCCGGTTATGCGGCCTGCTTCGCGAGTGCCCTGGGCCTCGTCGGTCGGCAGGCCAAGGTCGATGTCAGCGACGCCGCCGTGACCGGCGAAGTCGGCATCGGCAAGCTGGGGGAGGGTTTCGGTCTCGCGGTCACGCTGCGCGTGGAGCTGCCCGGGACCGTCGACGAGGCCACCGGCCGCAAGCTGGTCGAGCAGGCTCACCAGGTCTGCCCCTATTCCAACGCGACTCGCGGCAACATCCCGGTCGAGCTCGTCATCGAGTAGGGGACTGCGGGCGGAGCAGGGCCGACGTCCGGGGTCAGGCCCCCTCCGCCGGCTCCACGTCTCTCCCCGCCGCTTCCTCGGGCGGAGCGGGGTGCTCGCCTCGGGGCGCCGCCGCGACCGAGGGTGGCCCTCCAGGTCGGAGCCGGAGAGGCGGGCCCGCCGGCCGGCGTCGATCCGCCGGGCACCCTCCGAGGCCGGTTGACGCCCTGTACGGGCAGACGCTGACCGGGGCATCGACACCTGCCCACTCAGCTCTGCGTGGGCCGCGTCATGGGGAGCAACGGATTCTCACGGAAGCTGAGTTGAGGACGTGTGACATCGACGGCGCCGGATGCCCGGCCGACGGTGACGCCCGTGCCGCCGGATGCCGGAGCGCACACGGCTGCGAATGCCCCGGCCGCCCCTTGGTACCGCAGGGGCCATGGCTGATCCGGACCGGACACCGCGGCGGTTCGGCGCACCCTGATGGGTGAATGTCACGCCACGGTGGGCGCCGGGCAGCCCACGTCGGTCCCGTGGCTGGTTTGCTGCATCAGGGGACTGGCGTGACGCGCCGGGGGACCTGTCGGCCGCCCTGGTGGGAGCGGTGCCCCGCCGGGTGTCGAGTCCACCCGCGAAGGACCGATCGAAGGAGCGTCGTAGTGACGACGATGGGCACAGCTGGGGCGGACGAGGCAGACGAGTCGTACGCGAACGAGCTGCCGGTACGGAGCAAGGAACCGGGCAATGTGGTCGTCAGGTGGATGACCACCACCGATCACAAGACCATCGGCACGTTGTACCTGGTCACCTCGTTCGCGTTCTTCGTCGTCGGCGGCGTGATGGCACTCATCATGCGCGCCGAGCTGGCCCGCCCCGGCACGCAGATCGTCTCGAACGAGCAGTACAACCAGTTGTTCACGATGCACGGCACGATCATGCTGCTGATGTTCGCGACGCCGCTGTTCGCCGGGTTCACGAACTGGATCATGCCGCTGCAGATCGGCGCGCCCGACGTGGCGTTCCCGCGGCTGAACATGTTCGCGTACTGGCTGTACCTCTTCGGCTCGATCATCGCCGTGGCAGGCTTCCTGACTCCGGCGGGGGCGGCGGACTTCGGCTGGTTCGCCTACTCCCCGCTGACCGACGCGGTCCATTCGCCCAGCATCGGCAGCGACCTGTGGATCATGGGACTGGCCTTCTCCGGCTTCGGCACGATCCTCGGTTCGGTCAACTTCATCACCACGATCATCTGCATGCGCGCACCCGGCATGACGATGTTCCGGATGCCGATCTTCGTGTGGAACGTCCTGCTGACCGCTGTGCTGGTCCTGCTGGCCTTCCCGGTGCTGGCGGCGGCCCTGCTGGTCCTGGAGGCGGACCGCAAGTTCGGGGCGCACGTCTTCGAGGCGGCCAATGGTGGCGCGCTGCTCTGGCAACACCTCTTCTGGTTCTTCGGCCATCCGGAGGTGTACATCATCGCGCTGCCGTTCTTCGGAATCGTTTCCGAAATCATTCCCGTATTCAGCCGCAAACCGATTTTTGGCTATATCGGTCTGATCTCCGCGACCATCGCCATCGCGGGCCTGTCGATCACCGTGTGGGCGCACCACATGTTCGTCACCGGCGGCGTGCTGTTGCCGTTCTTTTCTTTCATGACGTTCCTGATCGCCGTGCCGACCGGGGTGAAGTTCTTCAACTGGATCGGCACGATGTGGAAGGGATCGTTGTCCTTCGAGACTCCGATGCTCTGGTCCATCGGTTTTCTGGTGACGTTCCTCTTCGGTGGTCTGACCGGCGTCATCCTGGCCTCGCCGCCGTTGGACTTCCATGTCTCGGACTCGTACTTCGTCGTCGCGCACTTCCACTACGTGGTGTTCGGCACCGTGGTCTTCGCGATGTTCGCCGGATTCCATTTCTGGTGGCCGAAGTTCACCGGCAAGATGCTGGACGAGCAGCTCGGCAAGATCACGTTCTGGACGCTGTTCGTGGGGTTCCACGGCACGTTCCTGGTACAGCACTGGCTCGGTGCCGAGGGCATGCCGCGTCGTTACGCGGACTACCTCGCCGCCGACGGGTTCACCGCGCTGAACACGGTCTCGACGATCTCCTCGTTCCTGCTCGGACTGTCGCTGCTGCCGTTCTTCTACAACGTGTGGAAGACCGCCAAGTACGGCAAGAAGATCGAGGTCGACGACCCGTGGGGCTACGGCCGTTCGCTGGAGTGGGCGACCTCCTGCCCGCCCCCGCGGCACAACTTCCTCACCCTGCCGCGGATCCGCTCCGAATCCCCGGCGTTCGACCTGCACCACCCCGCCGTACGCACCCTCGACCAGGCGCAGAACCGCCCGCACATCGCCCCCGGGGGGCCGGGGCGGAATCCGGCGTGACGGAGCCCCGGTGAAAGGAGGATGAATGGACGAGGACAAGGACAGCACCGCCCGCGGTCTGGCACAGATGGAGGGCTACCTGCTGTGGAACGCCGAGGTCGAGGAGGCGCGCAGGCGGGCTGCCCGGTTCACCGGGGAGCTGCCCTGGCTCACCACGGCCCAGCGTGAGGACGTGGAACGCGTCTACACGGCGGAGCGGGTCGACGCATCCCGGGCGATGCTGTCCCGGATCTCGGCCCGCGCCATGGAACTGCGCGGCGAGTACAACGACCGCTACGGCGCGCTCAGAGCACGCTGCGTCGCGACCGCCGTCGTCACCGCATGCGCGGTCAGCTGCACCTGCGCAGCCCTCACCCTGCTGACCCGCTGACTCCGTGCCGTCGTCCGTTCCGCCGCCCTCAGCGGGCGAAGTCGGCCGCGGTTCGTGAGGATGAGGGGTGATGGGCGCGTGTGACCGGGCAGGAGTACGGGCGACCGCGCAGACCCGAGAAGGGACGAACACCGTGGCACGACCCAGGATTCTCGTCGTCGGCGCCGGATTCGGCGGGGTCGAGTGTGTACGCCGACTGGAGCGCCGACTCAACCCCGGCGAGGCGGACATCGCGCTCGTCGCCCCGAATTCCTACCAGCTCTACCTGCCACTGCTGCCCCAGGTGGCCGCGGGCGTCCTCACCCCGCAATCGGTCGCGGTGTCGCTGCGCCGCAGCCGCCGGCACCGCACCCGGATCATCCCCGGCGGAGCGATCGGCGTGGACCCGAAGGCGAAGATCTGCGTCATCCGTAAGATCACCGACGAGATCGTCGACGAACCGTACGACTACATCGTCCTCGCCCCCGGCAGCGTCACCCGTACGTTCGACATCCCGGGGCTGCTCGACAACGCCCGCGGCATGAAGACGCTGGCCGAGGCCGCCTATGTACGCGACCATGTGATCGCCCAGCTCGACCTGGCGGACGCCAGCCACGACGAGGAGGAACGGGCCTCCCGGCTGCAGTTCGTCGTCGTCGGCGGCGGCTACGCGGGCACCGAGACCGCAGCGTGTCTGCAGCGGATCACCATGAACGCCGTAAGGCAGTACCCCCGGCTCGACCCGAAGCTCATCAAGTGGCACTTGGTGGACATCGCCCCGAAGCTGATGCCCGAGCTGGGGGACAAGCTCGGGCTCAGCGCCCTGGCAGTCCTGCGCGAGCGTGGCATCGAGGTATCGCTCGGCGTTTCCGTCGCCGAAGCCGGACCGGACAAGGTGACACTCACCGACGGCCGCGAACTGCCCTGCCGCACCTTGATCTGGACGGCCGGTGTCACCGCGAGCCCGCTGGTCGCCACCTTCGACGCCGAAACGGTACGGGGCCGGCTGGCAGTGACACCCGAGATGACCCTGCCGGGGTTCGAGGGCGTCTTCGCGCTCGGCGATGCCGCCGCCGTCCCGGATCTGATCAAGGGTGACGGCGCGGTCTGCCCGCCCACCGCACAGCACGCCATGCGCCAGGGACGCAGGCTCGCCGACAACCTGATCGCGACGCTGCGCCACCAGCCGCTGAAGCCGTACGTCCACAGGGACCTCGGGCTCGTCGTGGACCTCGGCGGCAAGGACGCGGTCTCCAAGCCGCTCGGTATCGAGATGCACGGCATCACCGCGCAGGCCGTGGCCCGTGGCTATCACTGGTCGGCGCTGCGCACCAATGTGGCCAAGGCCCGGGTCATGACCAACTGGATGCTCAACGCGATCGCCGGTGACGACTTCGTACGCACCGGATTCCAGGCCAGGCAGCCCGCCACGCTGCGCGACTTCGAGTACACGGACGCCTATCTCACGCCGGCACAGGTCCGTGAGCACACGGCGTCGATGACCGCCCGCGGCTGATTTCGGAATTCCTCATCGGGTCCGGTCACATTCCTCCGGCGGCGCGTGTCACAGCACCGACGGACGGAGTTCCGTCGCTGTGACAGACAGCAGGTCACGCGACACGAGGAGCACGCCATGACCGCAGGCATCGAGACGATCATCCACCCCGTCAAGGGCCTGGCCGGGTGAGAGTCCCTGTTCAACACCTTGCTGGGGGCGGAGCCCGTGATGGACGAGCCGTACTGCGTCGGCTACCGGGTCGCCGGTCAGGACATCGGTCTGGACCCCCACGGCCACAGCAAGGGGATGACCGGTCCGCTCGCCCATCGGCACGTGGACGACATCGAGGCCGACGTGAAGAAGCTCCTCGAAGCGGGTGCGGAGACCGTGCAGGCGATCCAGGACGTCGGCGGAGGCAGGCTCACCGCCTCGCTGAAGGACGCGGACGGCAATGTGATCGGCCTCATCCAGCCCGCCTGAGTCCCGAGGTCCCGTTGCCGAACCGCTTCCGCGGGCGACGACGGATGTTCGGCGACAGGCCCTGGGCCCGCTGCTCCGACGGAACAGCGGGCCCAGCCGGCCGGGCGCTCAGGCGTCGAGGATCCGCACATCCATCCGGTCGACGTGATCGGCGTCGGCGAGGAGGTCGATCGAGACGATCCTGCCGTCCTCGACGGTGAAGTCGAAGACCACCCGCGGCTTCCCGGCCGAAGCCCGGACGGCGCCCGGAACACCGTCGACCAGCGCCGGCTGCGCCGCCCCGGCACGCCCCGAGAAGGTGTCGGCGACCGCCCGGGCCCCGACGGCCGCGGCCGCGCCCGACAGGGCGGCCGCTGCGTCGACGCGCAGGACGACGTCCGGGTCGAGCAGGGCCAGCAGCGCCTCGAAGTCGCCCTCGCGCGACGCGGCCAGGAACGCGTCGACGACTTCGCGACGGCGGGCGGGATCCGACCCGGGCGCCGGCATCGGCACGGTGCTCCGGACGCGTCGGCGCGCACGGTCGGCGAGCCGGCGGGTCGCGGCGGGGGTGCGTTCCACAATGGGGGCGATCTCGTCGAACGCCACGGCGAACATGTCGTGCAGCACGAACGCCAGGCGCTCCGCCGGCGAGAGCGTGTCGAGCACCACGAGCATCGCCAGTCCGACCGACTCGGTGAGCTCCGCCTGCTGTTCGGGACCGGTGCCGTCCCGGTGTCCCACGGCGGGTTCCGGCCGGTGCGTCTCCCAGGGGTTCTTACGTCGGGTGTCGCGGGTGCGCAGCATGTTGAGCGACACGCGGGCGACCACCGTCGTGAGCCACCCACCGAGGTTCTCCACCCCTTCGGCGTCGGTGCGGGTGAGCCGCAGCCAGGTTTCCTGGACGGCGTCGTCCGCCTCGGCCGCCGATCCGAGCATCCGGTAGGCCACCGCCCTGAGCCGGGGCCGGTGCTGCTCGAAGCGCCCCGCCAGAAGTTCCTGTTCGTCCATCGGTCACGTTCCTTGCGTCGCGCAGTGTCGTACGTGTGACCCATGGGACCAGCACGTTGTGACCGGGGGCGCACGCCGACACACCGTCGGAACGCCCGGGACGAGGAGGGCGGGGTCACCCGGACGGTGAGCCCGGTCCTCCCCGTCGCGGGTGACCGGTCGACTCAGTCGTTGCCCCCGTGGCCCGCGGTCAGCGCCGGGTTCCGTTCCACCACCGGCTCCAGAACGTCGTCGATGGCCTTGAGGAGGTCCGCGTCGAACGTCACGCCCGCCGCCTTCGCGTTCTCCGTGACCTGCTCGGGCCGGGAGGCGCCGATGATCGCGGCGGAGACGTTGGAGTTCTGCAGCACCCAGGCGACGGCCAGCTGCGCAAGGCTCAGACCGGCTTCGTCGGCGAGCGGCCGCAACTGCTGGACGCGCTCCAGGACGTCGTCGCGGAGCCACCCGGCGACGAAGTCCGCACCGCCCTTCTCATCGGTCGCCCGCGAACCGGCCGGAGGCTGCGCCCCCGGCTTGTACTTGCCGGTCAGCACGCCCTGGGCGATCGGCGACCAGACGATCTGACCGACGCCGAGCTCCTCGGAGGCGGGTACCACCTCGGTCTCGATGACCCGCCACAGCGCCGAGTACTGCGGCTGGTTGGAGATGAACGGAACGTTCAGCTCGCGGGCCAGCCGGTGTCCGGCGCGCAGTTGGTCGGCCGTCCATTCGGAGACGCCGATGTAGAGGGCCTTGCCGGAGCGGACCACGTCGGCGAACGCCTCCATGGTCTCCTCCAGCGGCGTGGAGTGGTCGTAGCGGTGCGCCTGGTACAGGTCCACGTAGTCGGTCTGCAGTCGACGCAGGGAGTTGTCGATCGATTCGAGGATGTGCTTGCGGCCCAGGCCGCGGTCGTTCTGTCCCGGACCGGTCGGGAAGTAGACCTTGGTGAACACCTCGATGCCCTCGCGGCGCTGGTCCTTGAGCGCCCGGCCGAGGACGGACTCGGCGCGGGTCTCGGCGTAGACGTCCGCCGTGTCGAAAGTGGTGATTCCGGCGTCCAGGGCGGCGCGGATACAGGCGACGGCCGCCTCCTCCTCCACCTGGGAGCCGTGGGTGATCCAATTCCCGTAGGCGATCTCACTGATCGTCAGACCGCTGCGGCCGAGTCGGCGGAATTCCATGTGCCTGCTCTCCCTGTGCTGATACGTGAACACGTCATGCTATGCCGAGGGTTCTGCTTCCGCCGGGAAGGTTCAGGCGGCGGGGACGGTGCCGCGGATGCTGCGGAGGAACGTCGCGTTGTCGGGGGTCTGCCGGATCCTGTCCAGCAGCACTTCGAGGGTCGCCTGCGCGTCCCGGGTGTGCAGTGCGCCCCGGAGACCTCGGACGGCGGACAGTTCGGCGGCAGGGAGCAGCAGTTCCTCGCGGCGGGTGCCGGACTGCGGAATGTGCACGGCCGGGTATACCCGCTTGTCCGCCAGCGTGCGGTCCAGCCGGAGTTCCATGTTGCCGGTGCTCTTGAGCTCTTCGAAGAAGAAGTCGTCGGCGCGGGAACCGGTGTCCACCAGCGCCGTGGCGAGGATGGTCAGCGAGCCGCCCTCCTCGGTGAGCCGGGCGGCGCCGAAGAGCTGCTTGGGACCGAGCAGGGCAGTGGCGTCGACCCCACCGCTGAGGGTGCGGCCACCGGCGGTGGCGGCATTGTTGTGGGCCCGGCAGAGCCGGGTCAGCGAGTCGAGCAGGATCACGACGTCCTGCCCCTGCTCGACGAGCCGCTTCGCACGCTCCACCGCGAGTCCGGCGAGTGCGATGTGCTCCTTCGCGGGCCGGTCGAAAGTCGAGGCGAGCACGTCACCCCGCACGGAACGGCGCATGTCGGTGACCTCCTCGGGGCGTTCGTCGAGCAGCACCACCATCAGATGGCACTCGGGGTGGTTGGCCGCGACGGCGGCGGCGATCTGCTGCAGCAGCACGGTCTTTCCGGCCCTGGGCGGGGCGACGATCAGCCCGCGCTGTCCCTTGCCGACCGGGGCGACGAGATCGACGACGCGCGTCGCCGGACTGCCGCCTGGCGTCTCCAGGCGCAGCCGCTGCCGGGGGTGGAGGGGGGTGAGATCGGCGAAGTGCGGCCGGTCGCGCAGCGCCTGCGGGGTGCGTCCGTTCACGCGCTCGGCCGCTGTGAGGGAGCGGGCCCGGTCGCAGGGTCCCTCGACGAGATCGCCCCTGCGCAGGCCGTACCGGCGGACGAGGCCGGCGGACACCTGCACGTCGGCGGGGGACGGGTTGCCGCCGTCGGTGCGCAGGGCACCGTGCCCCTGGCGCGTGATGTCCAGGACACCGGTGACGGTGGTGGGGGTCGGTTGCTGGTCGAGGGAGCGTTCGAGTGTGGTGGTCATGCGGGGTGGTCCTTTCGCGGACATGGCGAACGAGGGGCCCGGCGGGTGTGAGGGGCGGTGTGATCACGCCCCGGACGGCGGGCAGGAAAAGTCCGTAGCGGACTGAAAGAAGGTGGTGCGGAAGGCTGCGCCGCCGGCCGGGAAGGACGGGAGGAACAGCATCAGAAAGGAGAACCGGCACCGGCGCCCGAAACCGGGGCGTACACACGTGCCATTCGCACTGTACCATCCGCCGGACGCGAATCGCGCCGGGAATACAGGAGGGGCGGTGGCCGCCCCGCAGCCACCGCCCCTGACCTGCTCATGCGCGCTCAGCCGCCGAGCGCATGCACCTCGTTGAGGATCGCCCGCATCTGCGGTCCCGACTTCTGTGCGTAGTCGCCGCCCGTGTACCCCCACCAGTCCCAGCAGCCCTGCGGGTTGCCGCGCAGCAGGCTGATGTCGGTCTGCGGGTACAGGATCACCAGTTTGTTGGTGTCCGCGTACTCGTTGAGATGGGACTCGCGGGCGAACCGGTCACCGACGAACGTGTTGTCGCTGAGGCAGCCGTGCAGCGCGACGACCAGCTTGCAGGCGGCCCCGGCCGCGCAGGAGTCGGGCGTGTAGAGGAAGCTGCTGCTGCCCATGCTGTACCACTGGGCCAGCCCGCCCGGCACGTACCGGTTCTGGTCGTGCCTGCTGATGGTGCCCGACTGCGTGGCGGCGGGTGCGTTCACCCGTCCCAGCCAGTGGCCGAGCATCTCGCCCTGCGGGTCGTTCCCGCAGTTGATCAGGAACGGGTAGAACGTGGTGCCGCAGCTCAGGGGGGCGTTCGGAGTGGGCCAGCCGTGCCCCGCGGGGTCGGTGTCGTGGTACGCGGTCCGGGCGCCGAAGTCCCGGTAGAACTGCACCCCTTCGTCGCTCACCGACGTCTGCACGAGGGGGTCCTTCGTGCCGTGGTACGTGTAGACGGGCTTGCCCGCGAGGTTCGACACCGGGTCGATCCGGCCTTCCGCCGACCAGCGCCGTGCGATCTGCTCGATGCCTTCCGGGTCGGTGGAGATCAAGCCCGTACCGCAGGCGACCAGGCCGACGACGATGCCGCCCTTGCCGCAGTAGTACGGACCCGCGGCGACAATGCCCGCGCCCTTGAACGTGCCCGAGTAGGCGACCTGCAGCTGCGAGGCCATGAAGCCGCCGGAGGAGATCCCGGTGACATAGGTGTCGGTGATGTCGAGGCGGGGGAGGCCCGGTTCACCCGCATGGGCGGGGGCGGTGAGTCCCAGGGCCGCGGCCAGTGCGGCCGCGAGGGTGACGGCGGCGGTGCGCAGGGAGCGGAACTTCATCATGCGCTCTCCTTCACTGTGGGGGGTTCGCTCGGGGAACGGAGACGGACGGGGCCATGGTTGGCCGTGCACCGCCCTCCGGGAAATGGAGGTGAGCCACGCCGTCGACGCCGATGAGTGGAGATTCTCTCCGTCGCGCGGGTGTCACTGCCGGAACGCTGCGGTATCACTGGCCGGGTGACGACGACTCGTACGACCGCCACCGCCGCTCTGCTCCGCCTGCTGTGCGAGGAAGCCGACGAGGCGGCGTTCCGCACGGTCGGCGCCGAACCGGAACTGGTCGGCGAAGCCCTGGAGATACGGTCCCGGCTTGCCGCTCACCGCCGCCGCGAGGCCGCGCTTGCCGGACTCTACGAGACCGCCGGCGACCTTGCCTCGCTGCGCGATCTGGAGGACGTCCTGCAGGCCATCGTGCGCCGCGCCCGCACCCTCGTCGGAACCGACGTCGCGTACCTGCTGCTCTCCGACCCGGAGGAGGGAGACACATACGTACGCGTCACCGACGGCATCACGACGGACGCCTTCAAGACCGGGAGACTCGCCGCAGGCACCGGTCTCGGCGGACTTGTCGCCGCGACCGCCGTGCCCTACCACACGGCCGACTACCCCAACGACGCCCGCTTCGAGCACACCACGTACGTGGACGGCGTCATCGGCGCCGAGGGGCTGGTGGCCATCCAGGGCGTGCCGCTGAAATTCGGTGATCAGGTGTACGGAGTGCTGTTCGCCGCCAACCGCAGGGTTCGGCCGTTCTCGCCCGAGGAGGTCGACCTGCTCATCTCCCTCGCCAACCACGCCGCTCTCGCCATCGAGAACGCCACCCTCTTCGAGGAGGTCCGCAAGACCGTCGCCGTCCATGAACGGCTCACCGCCGTCGCCCTCGACGGCGGCGGACCGAGGGGACTGGCCACGGCGCTCGCCGAGGTGCTGCGCGGCAGCGTCCTCGTCCTCGACGCACAGGACCGGCCACTCGCCGCAGCCGGCGCCGCACCACCCGAACGGTCAGCTCTCGTGGCGGAGATGGCACAGGCACGCGAGCGTCGCAGCTCCGCGGTACGCAGAACCGCTTGTGTCACCCCGATCGTTGCCGCCGACGAGCACCTCGGCACGCTGCTGTTCGTACGCGGAGGACTCGACTCCTCCGACATCCACGCCCTCGAACGGGCCGCGCAGGCAGCCGCGTTGATGCTGCTCGGCGAGCGCACGGTCGCCGAGGCGGAGCACCGGCTGCGCGGCGAGATCCTCGACGACCTGCTCGGTGCCCCGCACCGTGACCCCGAAGGGCTGCGCCGCCGGGCCGGGCTCGTCGGCCTCGACCTGGAGCGCGGCCACGTGGTGCTGGTGGTCCGTGGCGGGAACCACGGCAGACGCCGCCGCATCACGGAACTGGCGGGTGGTCATGCGGCCAGGTCCGGCGGTGTCGTGGGCGAGTACGGCGGCAACACCGTTGTGCTGCTGCCGGGCGCGGACGATCCCGGCGGCGCCGCCCGCACCCTCGCCGAAGCCCTGACCACCGCGACCGGACACCCCGTCACGGTCGGCGCGGAGCGGGCCGCACCCGGCGCCGCGGCTGTCGTCGAGGCACACCGCGACGCGGCCCGCTGTCTTGACGTACTGATCGCCCTGGACCGCGTCGGCGAGGGAGCCTGCCGCGAGGACCTCGGCATCCACGGCATCCTGCTGGGCCCCGCGGGCCGCGACGAACTCGACCGGTTCGTCCGCCGTACGATCGGCCCGCTGGTCGACCACGACGCGACCCGTGGCAGCGATCTCGTGCGGACCGCGCTCACCTACTTCACCTGCGACGGCAATCTGGGCCGTACCGCCACCGCTCTGTACGTCCACGTCAACACGCTCTACCAGCGCATCGACCGGATCTCGTCGCTCCTCGGCCCGCAGTGGCGCCACGGCGACCACGGGCTCCAGATCCACCTGGCCCTCACCATGCACCGCACGTCGGGGTGAGGGCCGAGGAATCGCGGATCAGCCGTTGCGCGCCTCGCCCCGGAACGCGGCGAGGATCTCCTCGGCGGCGAGGGTCGCCGTCAACTCGCCGTCGCGTACGCGTTGTTCGAGAGTCGGCGTGAGGGCGCGGACTTCGGGATGGCTGCGCAGACTGTCCAACAGCTCGTCCCGGACCATCGTCCAGGTCCAGTCGACCTGCTGCCCGCGCCGCTTGGCGGCGAGCCGCCCCGTCGAGTCCAGCAGCGCACGGTGCTGCTCCAGCCGCTCCCACAGGGTGTCGAGACCGGTTGATTCACGTGCGCTGCACGTCAGCACGGGGGGAGTCCACGCCGCGTCGGCAGGGTGCATCAGCCGCAGTGCGCCCGCCAGTTCACGGGCCGCCGCACGCGCGTCCCGCTCGTGCGGACCGTCGGCCTTGTTCACCGCGATGGCGTCCGCCAACTCGAGGACACCCTTCTTGATGCCCTGCAGCTGGTCACCGGTACGGGCCAGCGTGAGCAGCAGAAAGGTGTCGACCATCTGGGCCACGGCCGTCTCCGACTGGCCCACGCCGACCGTCTCCACCAGCACCACGTCGTAACCCGCGGCTTCCATCACCACGATGGACTCCCGGGTCGCCTTGGCCACCCCGCCCAGTGTCCCGGCGGTGGGGGAGGGGCGTACGTACGCCGCCGGATCGACCGCGAGCCGTTCCATCCTGGTCTTGTCGCCCAGGATGGAACCGCCGGTGCGGCTGGACGACGGATCGACCGCCAGCACCGCGACCCGGTGTCCGAGCCCGGTGAGCATCGTGCCGAGCGCGTCGATGAAGGTGGACTTACCGACCCCGGGCACCCCGCTGATCCCGATGCGCCGGGCGTTGCCGGACCGCGGCAGCAGCTCGCGGAGCAACTGCTGGGCCAGGGCCCGGTGATCGGGGCGGGTGGACTCGACGAGAGTGATGGCGCGCGCGATGTGCGCCCGCTTCCCGTCGAGCACCCCCTTCACATAGCTGTCGATATCGATCGTCGGAGCCATCGGGTCAGCGGCTCACAGCTCATGGCCGAGCGCGGCACCGAGGCGCGTCACCAGATCGAAGGCGGCGTCGGGGATCACCGTGCCGGGAGGGAACACGGCCGTCGCACCCGCCTCGTGCAGCGCCTCGACGTCCTGCGGCGGGATCACCCCGCCCACGACGATCATGATGTCGTCGCGGCCCTCGGCGGCCAGCTCCTCGCGGAGCGCCGGTACGAGGGTGAGATGTCCGGCCGCCAGCGAGGAGACACCCACGATGTGAACGTCCGCCTCGACCGCCTGCCGCGCCACCTCCGCCGGAGTCTGGAACAACGGGCCGACGTCGACGTCGAAGCCCAGGTCGGCGAAGGCCGTCGAGATCACTTTCTGACCCCGGTCGTGGCCGTCCTGGCCCATCTTGGCGACCAGGATGCGCGGACGGCGCCCCTCCGCCTCCTCGAACCGGTCGACCAGCGTCCGGGTACGGTCCACGGAAGGTGACTCCCCAGCCTCGTTGCGGTACACACCGGAGATCGTACGGATCTGGCCGGCGTGTCTCCCGTACACCTTCTCCAGAGCGTCCGAGATCTCGCCGACCGTGGCCATCGCGCGGGCCGCGTCGACCGCGAGCGCCAGCAGATTGCCGTCGAGACCCTGGCCGGGACCGCGCTCGGCAGCCGCCGTCAGTGCTCGCAGCGACGCCTGGCAGGCTCCCTCGTCGCGCTCCGCGCGCAGCCGCCGCAGCTTCTCGATCTGCTGGGCGCGCACCGAGGAGTTGTCGACCTTGAGCACATCGATCTGCTCATCGGTCTCCACCCGGTACTTGTTGACCCCGATCACCGGCTGCCGCCCGGAGTCGATCCGGGCCTGCGTGCGGGCCGCGGCCTCCTCCACCCGGAGCTTCGGGATGCCCGCGTCGATGGCCTGCGCCATCCCGCCCGCCGCCTCGACCTCCTCGATGTGCTGCCACGCCCGTCGCGCCAGGTCGTACGTCAGCTTCTCCACGTACGCGCTGCCGCCCCACGGGTCGATGACCCGGCCGGTACCCGACTCCTGCTGCAGCAGCAGCTGGGTGTTCCGGGCGATCCGCGCCGAGAAGTCCGTCGGCAACGCGAGGGCCTCGTCGAGGGCGTTGGTGTGCAGCGACTGCGTGTGCCCCTGGGTGGCGGCCATCGCCTCCACACAGGTCCGTGTGACGTTGTTGAACACGTCCTGCGCGGTGAGCGACCATCCCGATGTCTGCGAATGGGTGCGCAGCGACAGGGACTTGGCGTTCTTCGGGTCGAACTCCTTGACCAGCTTCGCCCAGAGCAGCCGGGCCGCCCGCAGCTTCGCGATCTCCATGAAGAAGTTCATGCCGATGGCCCAGAAGAAGGACAACCGCGGTGCGAACGCGTCGACATCGAGCCCGGCGTCCCGCCCGGCCCTCAGATACTCCACCCCGTCCGCGAGGGTGTACGCCAGCTCCAGGTCGGCCGTCGCACCCGCTTCCTGGATGTGATAGCCGGAAATGGAGATCGAGTTGTAGCGCGGCATCTTCCGCGAGGTGTACGCGAAGATGTCGGAGATGATCCGCATCGAGGGCTTCGGCGGATAGATGTAGGTGTTGCGGACCATGAACTCCTTGAGGATGTCGTTCTGAATGGTCCCGGCCAGCTTCTCGGGCGGTACGCCCTGCTCCTCGGCGGCCACGATGTACAGCGCGAGTACGGGGAGCACCGCGCCGTTCATCGTCATCGACACCGTCATACGGTCCAGCGGAATGCCGTCGAACAGCTGGCGCATGTCATAGATCGAGTCGATCGCCACGCCCGCCATGCCGACATCGCCGGTCACCCGCGGATGGTCGCTGTCGTAGCCGCGGTGGGTCGGCAGGTCGAAGGCGACGGAGAGTCCTTTCTGCCCCGCCGCGAGGTTGCGGCGGTAGAAGGCGTTGGACTCCTCAGCCGTGGAGAAACCCGCGTACTGCCGGATCGTCCAGGGCTGGTTGACGTACATCGTCGGGTAGGGGCCGCGCAGATACGGGGCCATACCGGGGTATGTGCCGAGGAAGTCGAGCCCTTCCAGGTCACGCCCGGTGTACAGCGGCTTGACCGGGATGCCCTCCGGCGTCTCCCACAGCAGATCGCCTTCGGGGTCGCCGGTGGACTCCTTCACCGCTGTGCGCCACTGGTCCTCGGACCCCTCGGCGCCGTTGCCCGGCCCGAGTTCGATGTCGGAGAAGTCGGGGATCCGCATTACGCCACACCCATACGGTCGAGAACGGAGGAGAGCACGGCCACCACATCGCAGCCCGCGAAGACGTACGCGTCGACGTCGGGATACTCGGCGGGACGGCCCGCGAGGAAGACCCGCTGCGCACCGGCCGCGCGCAGCGCCGAGGCCACGGCACCGGCCTGTTCGGCGTAGAGCGTGTCGCTGGAACAGAGCACCGCCACACCTGACCCACTGGCGGCGAAGGCTCCGGCGGCCGTCGACGCGTCCACCGACACCGGGTCGTGCACGGGCTCGATCCCGCCCGCCTGGAACAGGTTGGCGGCGAACGTGGCTCGCGCGGTGTGCGCAGACGCGGGTCCGAGCGCGGCGAGGAACACCCGTGGACGGCTGCCCGTCGCCGCCAGATGGGCGTCCGACCGTGCGCGAAGCGCCTCGAACGCCTCGTCACGACGGACCACGGGCAGACCGCTCGACGCGCCACCGGCGCCGGGAGCCGTCTCGCGCTCCAGCTGACGCTCCGCCAGCTGAGGGAACTCACTGACCCCGGTGATCGGCTCCTTGCGCCGCGCCAGATCCTTGCTGCGCGCCGCCCAGGTGGCCGCCAGCCGCTCGCCGACCAGGCCGGAGCCAAGCGCCGAGGCCTGGCCGCCCGCCCGCTCGATCTCCTGGAAGAACGCCCAGGCCGCGTCGGCGAGTTCGGATGTCAGTCGCTCCACGTACCACGATCCGCCCGCCGGGTCGATGACCCTGGCCAGATGCGACTCCTCCAGCAGGATCGTCGACGTATTGCGGGCGATGCGCCGGGCGAACGCGTCCGGCAGACCCAGCGCGTGATCGAACGGCAGCACGGTGACGGAGTCGGCACCGCCGACCCCCGCGCCCAGACACGCCAGCGTCGTCCGCAGCATGTTCACCCACGGATCGCGCCGTGTCATCATCACCGGCGACGTCACCGCGTGCTGACGCTGCGCACCGGCGCCCGGCGCCCCGCACACCTCGGCCACCCGCGCCCACAGCCGGCGTGCCGCCCGCAGCTTGGCGATGGTCAGGAACTGGTCGGCCGTCGCCGCGTACCGGAACTCCACCTGCGCGCAGGCCGCCTCGACGGAGAGCCCCGTCCCGGTCAGCGCACGCAGATAGGCCACACCCGTGGCCAGCGAACTGCCCAGTTCCTGGGCGGCCGAGCCACCGGCCTCGTGGTACGGCAGCGCGTCCACTGTCAGAGCCCGCAGCCCGGGGTACTCCTCCGCGCACCGCTTCGCCCAGTGCACGGCGGCCGTCGGATCCGGAGCGTCACCGCTGCGCGCCGCCTGCCCCAGCGGATCCGCGCCGAGACTGCCGTGCACCGATGCGGGGGCAACTCCGCGCGCCTGATACAGCCGGAGCAGTTCCGTTGCCGCGGCGTCGAGTTCACCGCCCGCGTCGATCGCGAGCGGAGCCAGATCGAGGTGGACACCTTCCAGCGCCCGCGCCAGACCGGACACCGGCACACCCGAGGTACCGCCGACGGTCAGCCACAGCGACGTGACACCGTTCTCCAGATCCGCGAGCACGGACTCGTTCAGCCGGGCCGGATCCGTCAGGCTGTGCCGCTGCCTCACGTCCCAGCCGCCTGCCGCGTTCCCCGCGGCCTTGCTGCCGCGGGTGAAGGGAGCGAAGCCCGGATATCCGGCATCGGGCGCGTCATCGCGCGAGGTGTAGAGAGGGCGGGTGATGAGCCCGTCCTCCACTGTGGTGGACAACGCTTCCTCGGCGGCCGAACCCGCGACATCCTTGCCCGACTTGCGCAGCACGCCTTCGACAAGGCTCTGCCACTGCTCATGGGCTGGATCAGGGAACTCGGCGGCCAACGAAAGCCCGTCAGCAGGCAGGACCGTCATGCCTGGATGCTAGGCGAAGGCTCAGATGAGCAGCAGGGGGACCGCCTGTGACCTTGCCCTCTCCCAACGCGCTTGATCCGGTACGGACAGTGGCGTAGCCGGAGGGCCGTCAAAACCCGGTGTTTCCTGGATCCATTCTGGTATGTGCGCCATGAACTCGCTTCCTGCATTGCAGCTGCGAGATCATTCTACGAATCGTGCCGCAGATGCGGTCCTCTTCGGTTGGGTGGGTGGTGCGCGTCTGCTGGGAGGCTTTCCCGATACGGCCCGCCACTGGGTGGACGCCGGAGGGGGCGCGACCCTTCGCCCTCTGTCCGGGGCGTCCACAGAGGTGGCCGCCGCGGGCGAATTGTCACAGTGCGGCGGTAAATAACCGAAGTTATGCTGCTGACATTCCATCCCTCAGGAGAGGAAACGCCCGTGGCTGTGGGACCAGTGGAGTACCTCGTCGTCGCATTCCCCGGCAGTCGTTTCACGGGGGCCATCGCGCCGGCGCTGGCGGACGCGGTCGCCTCGAAGGCGGTGCGGATTCTCGACCTCACGTTTGTGCACCGCGCCGAGGACGGCACGCTCGACATGGTCGAACTGGAGGACCTGGACCCTGATGACCTGGTGTCCTTCGAGCCGGTCGAAGGAGTGGTCAGCGGCCTGCTGAACAGCGAGGACATCCGCGCCCTCGGAGAGAGCATTCCGCGGGGCAGCTCCGCCGCGCTGATCGTGTGGGAAGACCTGTGGGCGGTACCGCTCACGGAGGCCGTTCGTGCCTCGGGCGGCCGGCTGGTGGCCCATGAGCGGATCCCGGCCGACGTCGCGGAAGCGGCCGTGGCCGCCTCCGGTTCCGCCGGCTGAACCCGCCCTGCCCGCCAACCGTCGTCATCGCCGCATCGCACTGGAAGGGGCGCACATCATGCCGATTTTCCGAGGACCGGGCATGAACCGCCGCGGACCGGGACTGCTGGGCACCGTGGCGCGCACAGCCGCCGTCGCCGGAACCGCATCGGCGGTCGGTGGACGGGTCCAGAGGCGTCAGCAGGAGAAGTGGGGCGCCCAGGAGGTGGTCGCACAGCAACAGATGGAGGACCAGCGGGCCGTACAACAGCAACAGGCCATGCAGCAGCAGATGGCGCCGGCCGCGCCTGCGGCGGACGACCTGCTCGACCGACTGGAACGGCTGGCCGAGCTGAAGAAGCAAGGCGTTCTGACCGAAGCCGAGTTCGAGGCGCAGAAGGCGAAGATTCTGGCAGGCTGACCCGGCCGCCGCCCACCGCCCCGTTCCCGGCGTTTTCCTTTGTCGATCTCCCGGCAGTCTGCGAATTGATTCGGCCGAGCCGAATCAATTCATCAGCCGTGTCCGGAGTAAGGGGAGTTCATCGTGCAGACCGCGAGGCCCGTTCCGGCAGCCACTGTCATCAATATGCGCGACCTCGGCGGCATTTCGCTGGGTCCCGACCGCCGCGTCCGGCCCGGTGCTGTGGTCCGCTCAGGTCAGCTCAGTGAGCTCGACACGGTGCACGACCCGGCAGTGACCGCCCTCGGCATCCGTACGGTCGTCGACCTGCGGACCGCGGATGAGCGCACGGCGGCCCCAGACCGTCTGCCGCCGGGAGCCCGGCTGTTCGTCGCCGACGTCCTCGGTGACAAGCCGGGCGTGGCCCCCGCCCGGCTGCGCGCTCTGCTCGCCGACCGGGTGGCCGCGGACGAGTTGCTCGGAGGCGGAAAGGCCGAGGAACTGTTCGCGCAGACATATCGGCAGATGGTGCTGTCGCCGGGCGCCTCGGCCGCGTACCGGGCCTTCGTCGAGACGGCCGCGGACGACGGGGCCCGTCCGGTGCTCTTCCACTGCACGGCGGGCAAGGACCGCACCGGCTGGGCCACCGCGTTGCTCCTGCTGATGGTCGGGGCGTCGCGCGAGGTCGTACGTGCCGAGTTCCTTGCCGTGAACCCGGTGGTGCGGACCGCCTTCCGTCCGTATGTGCAGGGCTTCCTGGACGCAGGGGGCGACCCGGAGATCGCCGCCGCGATCATCGAGGTCCGCCCCCGCTATCTCGACGTCGCCCTGGATGCCATGGACGAGCGGTGGGGCGGGCTCGACGGATATGTGCGCAACGGGCTGCGGATCCCCGAGCCCGTGGTGGAGCGGCTGCGGAGCCGGCTCGTGGTCTCCACCTGATCACGGAACAGCCGTCGACAGGGATTCACAGGTTGACTTAATACCCCTGGGGGGTATGTTGTTGGCCTGGCGGAAGCGCCCGCTTCCCCGTCGATGGAGGCCGTCATGAACAACGGACTGAAGATCACCGTCTTTGCCGCCGCGCTTGCCGCGACCTTCGGGACGGCGTACGGCGTCGGCAAGGGGGCCGACCCGCTGGTCTCCACCGGCGCTCACGCGCCGCAGCAGCACAGCGACCACGGCGCAACCGGGCGGGACGGCGCCGCGGAGCACGGGCCCGGCGGACTGCAGATATCCGAGGGCGGCTACACGCTGGCGCTCGACACGCCCGCAGTCGCCGCGGGCGGCCGAACCGGGATCCGGTTCGCGATCGAGGACGACGCCGGTCGCAAGGTCACCGCCTTCCGGCGCGAACACGGCAAGGAACTGCATTTCATCCTCGCCTCGCGCGACCTCACCGAGTACCGGCATCTGCACCCCGTCCGCGCGGCCGACGGCACCTGGTCGACCTCCGTCGATCTGCCGAAAGCCGGTGACTACCGGGTGTTCGCGGACTTCACCCCGGCCGTCGAAGGCGCCGAGAACCTCACGCTGGGCGCGGATCTGCCGGTCTCCGGCGCCTACCGCCCCGCCGCTCCGCCCGTCGCCCGCACCACGGCCGAGGTCGAGGGCTACCGGGTCGCCCTCGGTGGCGAACTCCGGGCCGGCCGGGAGAGCGAACTCGAACTGACCATCAGCTGCAACGGAAAGCCGGTCACCGATCTGCAGCCCTATCTCGGCGCCTACGGGCACCTGGTCGCCCTGCGCTCGGGCGACCTCGCCTATCTGCACGTCCACCCGAACGACGGCGGTCCCGGACCGGTGGTCTCCTTCACGGCGACGGCGCCCAGCGCGGGCACGTACCGCCTGTTCCTCGACTTCAAGCACGAGGGGAAGGTCCGCACCGCCGCCTTCACGGTCGAGGTGGAACCCTCGGTGAGGACCCCGACCGGGGCGAACGGCGGGCACCAGCACTGAGGGGCCGCCCCTCGGTATCGTGGGGGGACGGGATCATGGGTTCTCCGAGAGGAGCGTACGGTGACCGAGCGCAAACCCCCCGGGGTCAGCTTCGAATCATGGGTCGACAAGCAGATCCGCGATTCCGAGGAGCGCGGCGACTTCTCCCAACTGCCGGGTTTCGGCAAGCCGCTGCCCGATATCGACCGCCCGTACGACGAAGCCTGGTGGATCAAGGCGAAGATGCAGCGCGAAGGCGTGTCGGTGCTCCCGCCGGCCCTGGCCCTGCGCAAGGAGGCGGAGGATGTGCGCGAGGCGGTGTCCGGAGCCCGTTCGGAGGCCGAGGTGCGCCGGATGCTCACCGAGGTCAACGAGAAGATCGAGGCGGCGATCCGGCGGCCGCCGCCGGGGCCGCTGCTGAATCTGCGCCCGTTCAACGTCGACGCGGTGGTCGGGGAGTGGCGTGCCGGACGCGGCTCGGTGTAGGCAGGGGCGGCGGCCCGTCCACCGGTGCGTAATACTCCCTCTATGAGACCGAGTGTTACGCCGTCGAGCGGCGAGGTGGGGCGCCGTGCGGTGCGGGTCCGGCGGGCGACGGTGGGCGACGCGAAGCGTCTCACCCGACTGGTCAGGAACTCCCGTGCCTACGAGGGGCCTTACGCGCCCATGGTCGCCGGATACCGGGTGGGAGCCGACTACATCGAGACCCATCGGGTGTTCGCCGCCGTCGAGTCGGCAGAGTCCGGTTCCGGCCGCCTGCTCGGCTTCTACTCCCTGATCCTCGACCCCCCGGAACTGGACCTCATGTTCGTCGCCGACGACGCCCAGGGCCTCGGGATCGGCCGCCTGCTCGTCGAGCATCTGCGCGGCGAGGCGCGGAATGCCGGACTCACCGGCGTCCGTATCGTCTCGCATCCGCCGGCCGAGGGCTTCTACCGCAGTGTGGGTGCCCGGCGGACCGGCACCGAGACGGCCCGTCCGCCCGCCGTGATGTGGGACCGGCCCGAGTTGATGCTCCCGGTCGGCTGACGGACCGCAGAAGGGTCCGGCCGGGACCCGGATACCCGGTCCCGGCCGAACACCTCGTGTGCCGGGCCCCGCTACGAGGCGAAGCCGCCGTAAGGACGCGTGATGATCTCCATGGCGTGGCCGGCGGGATCGAGGAAGTAGATGCCCCGTCCACCGTCATTGTGGTTGATCTCGCCCGGATGCTTCCGGTGCGGATCGGCCCAGTAGGTGATCCCGAGCTCCTTGATACGGGCATACGCCGTGTCGAACTCCGCCTCCGAGGTCAGGAAGGCGTAGTGCTGTGCGATGATCGATTCGGCGGGAATGGTCGCGAAATCCAGCGTGACCCCGTTCGCGGTGGCGACCGGGATGAACGGGCCCCATTCCGCGCCGACTTCCAGACCGAGGATGTTCGCCAGGAACTCGGCGGATTCCCGGTTGTCCCGGGAGTGAATGATGGTGTGATTCAACTCGACTGACACTGTGGAATGCCTCCAACGGGCATCTCACGGGCACCTCCACGCCTCACCCGGCCGGTGACCGACGCGCGATGCCGTACTCAAGATCGTAGGCGAGGGGCGCCGGGCCGTCGAGTTACTACGGGGGAGGGGATACGGAACAGTTCCTTCCCAGCCGGTCTACGCGTCCTCCGCCACCTCCGTGACCTCCACGATCTCCGCGGCCGGGTTCCGGACGTCCGTGACGGTGAACAGTCCACCGTCCGGATCCAGCAGCGTGGCCTCGATGCCCTCGGTCGTCGACCGCTCCTCGACGACCGAGCCCCCGTGCTCACGCGCCAGGGACACCGCCGCCGCCACGTCGTCCACCGGGAAGTGGACCTGCCAGTGCGGACGGATCAGCGGATCGGGTGCCGCCTCGACCGCCCCGGAGCTGATGCGGGCGAGCTGCCTGCCGCCGCACTCCACGATGACCTCGTCCTTTGCGTATGACACCTCGCAGCAGCCGGGGCGTCCGGTCGCCCAGTCGAGGACCTCACCGTAGAAGATCGCCGCTTCGAAGGCGCTCCTGGTGCGCAGTCGAAGCCATGCGTGCGAGTAGTTGTCCGGCGCCGGGGGAGAGGTCGCCGGCTCCGTGCGTTCCCAGAAGCCGAACACGGCGCCGTCGCGATCCGCCGCCAGAGCCCCGCGCCCCTTGCCGAGGGCCAGCGGCCCCACCGCGACCGTTCCGCTGCGTTCGCGGACGCGTGAGGCGGTCACGTCCGCGTCCGGGACGGCGAAGTAGGGCGTCCAGGCGACGGCGACCTGATAGGCGGTCGCCACCGCGGCGATACCGGCCACGGGCACGTCGTCGCGGCGCGCCACGGAGAACTCCTGCCCCAGCTTGCCCGCACGGAAGGTCCAGCCCAGTACGGCGCTGTAGAACCCCTGCGCCGATTCCAGATCGCGGGTCATGAGGTTGACCCAGCAGGGGGCGGTCGGCCCTGTGAGCGCAGCCGGCGCGGACACCGTCCTGGGTTTGCTTCCGGTCATGGTCCCACTGCCTTCATCGGGTCTGAGCATGCGTGCGCCGTGGTCGTCGGGCCCCTACCAGCCTCACTTCGGTCGGCCACTCCCGCAACACGCGCCGGGCCCGTCCCCCTCCGGCGGGCAGCAGGTCGCACTCCGTCCGACGGCGGTGCGCAGCGGGGCGACACCGAGGACGGTCGGCCCCGCCTCATGTCCGCGGGGGACTCCTGGCCGTTCGCGCTCAGGGCCTCGAGGCGGGGAGGGCAGGATGCCGTCCCCTGCGACCCGGACACATGGCTGCGCGGGGCGACGACCCACCTCCTGCCACAGCCGTTTGCGGATGTCGGTGATACGCGCCCGCGTGTGGGCACAGGATCTCGCGGAACGGTTCGGCGGCCGGACCGGGGACCGGAACGGGACCGTGGGGAACCGCCGACGGGTGGGGCAGGACGGTGCCCCGTGCTCCCCCGGCTCACGGGGGCGGAGCCGGTCGCGGCGGATTCCGTTTCAGTCGCGTGGCTCGTCCTTCTCCCGGGGAATGGGCTCGCTCCCGTGCTCCCGGGGAATGGGCGCGTTCCCGTGGTCGCCGAGTTCGTAGGGCCAAAGTCCCCGCCCGTCGGCCGGGAAGCTGTCGTCGCCGTGGATGTCGCGCTCTTCGAGGTGGGTCCGGTGGTCCGGTCGCGGCGGCTGCTCGTCGGGCCGGGGCGGCGGCAGTTCCTGGTCCCGGCGCCGCATTCCCAGCCAGAAAGCACCGATCAGCACGGCCACCAGGGCCACTCCGGCAATCGGCATCACCACCCCGGTCGCGCCCCGCCCGTCCGCAAGGGGCAGGGCCAGGGCCAGGGAACTGAGGGCTCCGTTCGAAACGTCCATGCATGCCGAATACCCCGGCACGAGGCCATCACTCGGCAATATCTGTCAATTCATGTTTTAAGTGGACATAAGTTAAAAAAAGTTTCGTTGCTCGGTGGCCCTGACGGCCGGGCGGCGGACATGCGTGTTCCTCCCCCTGGCGGAGCGGTCTGCCCGGACGTCGTTTCCCGTCGGGTCCGGCGGCTCGGGCTTCACCGCCTCCGCGCACATCCGTCGCCGTCCTTCTCGTGTCGCCGACACGCAGCCGTGGGGTGAGCCTGGAGAGGGTTCCCGATTCACCGATCAGCCCGTGGCGCGGTGCCGC
Organism: Streptomyces sp. NPDC057486; assembly: GCF_042802415.1. Classification (NCBI taxonomy): domain Bacteria; kingdom Bacillati; phylum Actinomycetota; class Actinomycetes; order Kitasatosporales; family Streptomycetaceae; genus Streptomyces; species Streptomyces sp. NPDC057486. Next base: position 26,340 of record NZ_JBHVEE010000004.1, read on the forward strand.
GGCAGCAGCCGTGCTCGGGAACCGCCGGGCGGCCGCCGTCGGCGCCGGACTCGCGCCGCTCGCGGGTTCGGCCCGCACGCGCTTCGGGATCTTCGCGGCCGCCATCGCTTCCGCCGAGGATCCGATCCACCCCGTCGGTCCCCGGCGCGGCGACCCACGGCAGAACTCCGAGCGGAAGGAACCCCGGTGAACAGCACACAGTCGCAGACGGAGGAGTATCGGCACGGAAAGGAGGTGTCGGTTGCCATCAGCGGATGCGCGAAGGACGACGCACGAACGGTCTTCGACGTCCTGCGGGCCGCCTTCGCCACTGACAGGGCCTTGGCGGATGTGCCGCAGGACCTGGCGGGAAATCGCCCCACGGTATGGACCATGACCGTCGACGTGTCCGAGGCGCTGGTGGTCTCGGGTCCCGTCGCGCTGGACAAGCCCGTGAAGGTCGACGTACAGGGCGGTTACTGGGCTGTCGAGGAGCTCAGGAGGCATCTGGCCGACGCCTTCGCCGTACAGGTCGTGGGAACGGTCTCCGGTGACCAGGAGGAGGAGGTGCGCCTGCGGCTGGAGAGCCGGTAGTGCGCAGAACCGTACCGGCGCGGGGACGATGAACCGGAAAAGCCCGCGCGCATCTGGTACAAAGCACGCAAAAGTCACATTCATTGAGAGGTGTGAGCGCGTGGATCCCACCAGCGAGCGGGAGAACAGTTCCGGACAGCTGGGGGAGACCCGTCACCGTTCCGCGGTGGCGCTGCACATCAACGGCACGCCACGGACCCTGACACTCGATCACCGCACGACCGTCCTGGACGCGCTGCGCGAACACCTGGGCCTCACCGGCGCCAAGAAGGGCTGTGACCACGGCCAGTGCGGCGCGTGCACCGTCATTGTCGACGGCCGGCGCGCCAACAGCTGTCTGCTGCTCGCCGTCGCGCACGACGGGGCCCGCATCACGACCGTCGAGGGCCTCGCCGACGGTGACCGGCTGCATCCCGTCCAGGAGGCATTCCTGGCCAGGGACGCCCTGCAATGCGGCTACTGCACACCCGGTCAGATCTGCTCGGCCGTCGGCATGCTCGGTGAAGCGGCGGACGGCTTCCCGTCCCACGCCACCGAGGACAGCGCGGACGGCTCCGCCCCGGCGCGGCTCACCGCCTCCGAGATCCGGGAGCGGATGAGCGGCAACCTGTGCCGCTGCGGCGCCTATCCGCGCATCGTCGAAGCGATCGAGGACGTGGCGCCGTGAAGCCGTTCGGATATCTGCGCGCCCGCACCACTGACGAGGCGGTCAGCGCGATGACCCGCCACCCGGGTGCCGTCCTCCTCGGCGGGGGCACCAATCTGATCGACCTGATGAAGCTCGGTGTGGCGACCCCGGATCTCCTCGTCGACGTCAGGAGGCTGCCCCTGGACCAGGTGGCGGACACCTCCGACGGAGGTCTGCGCATCGGTGCGACCGTACGCAACAGTGACCTCGCCGCCCACCACGCCGTGCGCACCCGCTACCCCGTCCTGTCGCAGGCACTGCTCTCCGGAGCCTCCGGGCAGCTCCGCAACACCGCCACGACCGGCGGAAACCTGTTGCAGCGCACCCGATGTCCGTACTTTCAGGACATCTCGAAGCCGTGCAACAAACGGGTACCGGGCACCGGCTGCCCCGCCCGTGAAGGCACCCACCGCGACCTGGCGGTCATCGGCCACTCCGAGGCATGTGTCGCCACCCATCCGTCGGACATGGCCGTCGCCCTGGCCGCCCTCGACGCCACGGTCCAGCTGTACGGTCCGGAGGGCGAGCGGAGCGTACCCGTCACCGACTTCCACCGGCTGCCGGGAGACACTCCCGACCGCGACACCGTGATCCGGCCGGGCGAGCTGATCACCGAGGTGCTGTTGCCGCCGCGTCCCGAGGGAGCCGTCTCCGTCTACCGCAAGGCCCGCGACCGCGCCTCCTACGCCTTCGCGCTCGCCTCCGTCGCCGCGGTCGTCACCGCCCGCGACGGCCGCATCGAGCACGCAGCACTGGCCTTCGGCGGGCTCGCCCATCGCCCCTGGCGCGCCCGCGCCGCGGAAGAGGTCCTGCGGGGCGCCACCACCACCGACGACACCTTCACCCGGGCCGTGGACGCCGAACTTGCGGCCGCGCGGCCCCTGCGCGACAACGCATTCAAGGTGGAGCTCGCCCGCAGCCTGGCCGTCGACGCGCTGGCCGCACTCACCGCCCGCAACTGAGGAAGTGGACTCCCCACCATGAGCGACGCGCCCCAGCCGCTGGGCAGCCCCGTGGTCCGCCTCGAAGGCCGGGACAAGGTCACCGGCGCCGCCCGCTACGCTGCCGAGCACACTTTGCCGGGCTGTCTGTACGCCTGGCCCGTACCGGCCACCGTCGTACGCGGCCGGATCACGGCGATCCGCACCGACGAGGCACTCGCCCTGCCCGGCGTGCACACCGTCCTCACCCATGAGAACGCCCCGAGGCTGAAGCAGCCGGACGACCCGGTCCTCGCCGTCCTCCAGGACGCCCGGGTACCGCACCGGGGCCGGCACGTCGCGCTCGTGGTGGCCGACACCCTCGAATCGGCCCGCGCCGGAGCCGAGGCCGTCCGGATCGAGTACGAGAGCGCCGGGCACGATGTCCTGCTCCACGAGGACCACCCGGGCCTGTACACGCCGCAGACGGTGAACGGTGGATACCCCGCCGTTCGCGAACGGGGCGACTTCGACCGCGCCTTCGCCGTGTCCCCCGTACAGATCGACGCCACATACACGCTCGGGCCCCTGCACAACCACCCCATGGAACCGCACGCCGCCACCGCCCATTGGACGGACGACGGGCAGCTGACCGTGTACGACTCCAGCCAGGGCACCGGAACGGTTCGCGACGCCCTGGCCACCGTGTTCGGGCTACGGCCCGAACAGGTCACGGTCGTCTCCGAACACGTCGGCGGCGGCTTCGGTTCCAAGGGCACCGCGCGCCCGCAGGCGGTCCTGGCCGCCATGGCCGCGCGCCACACCGGACACCCCGTCAAGCTCGCCCTGCCGCGGCGCGAACTGCCCGCCGTCGTCGGCCACCGCGCCCCCACCGTGCAACGTGTCAGACTCGGCGCGGAACTCGACGGCACCCTCACCTCGCTCGCCCACGAGATCATCACCCACACCTCCACGGTCAAGGAGTTCGTGGAACAGGCGGCCGTGCCGGCGCGCACGATGTACTCGTCCGGGCACAGCCGTACCGTCCACCGGGTGACCGCCCTGGACGTGCCCAGCCCCTCGTGGATGCGGGCACCCGGCGAGGCCCCCGGCATGTACGCGCTGGAGTCGGCCATGGACGAGCTGGCCGTGGCCCTCGGTATCGACCCCGTCGAACTGCGCCTGCGCAACGACCCCGCGTACGAACCCGACACCGGCCGCCCCTACAGCAGCCGTGGCCTCGCCGCCTGCCTGGAGGAGGGCGCCGCACGGTTCGGCTGGTACGACCGCGATCCGAGCCCGGCGGTCCGAATGGAAGGCCCACTGCTGCTCGGTACGGGCGTCGCCTCCGCCACGTACCCCGTATACATCGCCGGCTCCAGCGCCTCGGCGCACGCCGCCGCCGACGGCACCTACCGCATCAGGATCAATGCCACCGACATCGGCACCGGCGCCCGCACAGTCCTCGCGCAGATCGCGGCGTCCGTGCTGGACACCCCCGTGACCGACGTCCGGATCGACATCGGCAGCAGTGCGCTGCCCGAAGCGCCCCTGGCTGGCGGTTCCGCGGGTACGGCCTCCTGGGGCTGGGCCGTGCACAAGGCGTCCACCGCCCTGGTACGCAACCTGCGGGAGCGCACCGGCCCCCTGCCCGACGGGGGCGTCACGGTCACCGCCGACACCGCCCAGGACACGGCGGTGGAATCCCCTTACGCACGGCATGCGTTCGGTGCGCACTTCGCCGAAGTCGCCGTCGACACCCGCACCGGTGAGGTCCGGGTGCGGCGCATGCTCGGTGTCTTCGCCGCCGGACGCATCCTCAACTCCCGTACCGCACGCTCCCAGTTCATCGGCGGCATGATCATGGGGCTCGGCATGGCGCTGACCGAGGGCAGCACGATCGACCCCGTCTTCGGCGACTTCACGCAGAACGATCTCGCCTCGTACCACGTGCCCGTCTGCGCCGACGTCCCGGAGATCGAGGCGCACTGGATCGACGAGGACGACCCGCATCTCAACCCGATGGGCAGCAAGGGCATCGGCGAGATCGGCATCGTCGGGGCCGCGGCCGCCATCGGCAACGCGGTGCGGCATGCCACCGGAGCCCGGCTGCGCAGCCTCCCGCTCACTCCGGACAAGCTGCTGCCGTATCTGCCCTGACGCCCTGTGAAGCACGGGCGGACCGCCGGTGGCCGTTCGGCGTCGGTCGGAAGCCGCAGGGCGGCCGGAGCGTGGGCATCGTGCTGGTCGGTGCCCCGGCACTGATCCGGCTGCTGACAGTGGGCCGTACTCGCCTGCTCCTGGCGGTACTTCGAGGAGCCACACCGACGGCACGCCGGGTCGTTCCCGGCCTCGGGAGGCCGACGGGGCCGCCCGCCTTCGCGCTCGCCGCCCAGGCCGTTCGGCGTCCTGCGGCATGGTCGGCAGACCGGTGGGCGGAGCCGCTGCGGCGCCTTCGCCTTCACCCGGGGCGCATCGGCGACTACGTGACCTGTGCGCTCATGAGCATGACACGGCTCGCCACACCGGCCCTGCCCGCCCTCTTCCAGGGCTGAGCAGGCTTCCGGGGGCGGCCCCCCGCCCCGTGGCCACGGCCCCGTCGGTCGACGTGTTGCGCAACCGGTCCTACCGGGTCACCCTAAGGAGTGACCTAACAGTGACATCTGCTCACTCTTTGTGTTCGGGGGGTCGTTGGTTCAACGGGCGAAGCAAGTGGGCCTCGATGTGAGGAGCCTCGACGATGACCGTTCCACTCGACCGGCACTATCTGGTCGAACTCCAGGTATCGGCAGAGCGCGTTACCCAGGTGCGACGGATCGTCGCCGCGCATCTGCGCCACTGGAGCCTCGAACTCCATATCCGGCCGGTGTGCCGGAGTGTGGAGGAGCTGCTGACCAACGTCCACCGGCACGTCGGTGACGACAACCATTGCGTCGTCGAACTCCGCTGGTCCGGACGGCACCTCACGGTCTCCGTCGCGGACAACAGTTCGGAGATGCCGCGGCTGCTCAGCACCGGCGGCGGTGGTCTCAGCCGTGTGATGGCCCTGAGCCACAGCTGGGGCACCTGCCGGACTCTCGACGGCAAGGTCGTCTGGTTCACCCGCTACGCCGAGGCGCCGCGGAGTACCGATCTGGTGCCCCGCACGCCGCTGCCCGGGGTAGGTGAGTTCCTGCTGCCGCCCGTCTCCGAGCCCGTCTCCGAGCCCGCCCTCGTCTGACGCGGCTGCCGTTGCCGGCCCCACGAAACGGGCAGCGCGCATTCCCACCCGGACCGGTAAGCGGGTCCGTACGCGAAGAAGACTGCCCTGCCCACCGGCGCGGATGACGTGCTCACAGCACGCATGGTCCGCGCCGGTCGGGTACCCGCACGAGGGCCCGCGTTGCGCGACGGGGCGTGGCGAGGCACGGTCGAAGAACCGAGGCAAGGAGGCCACAGTCATGCCCATCGCGACGGTCAACCCCGCGAACGGCGAGACCCTCAAGACGTTCGACGCACTGGGAGCCGCGGAGATCGAACGCAGGCTCGCGGCCGCGGACACCACGTTCCGGGAGTACCGTACGACCGGGTTCGGCGAACGGGCCCGCCTGCTGAACAGGGCCGCCGACCTGCTCGACGAGGACCAGCAGGACATCGCCCGCACCATGACCACCGAAATGGGCAAGCCCGTCAGGGCGGCCCGTGCGGAGGCCGCGAAATGCGCCAAGGCCATGCGCTGGTACGCGGCCGCCGCCGAGGGACTTCTCGCGGACGAGCACCCGTCGGCCGGCGATGTGGGCGACGCCGGAGCCTCCCGGGCCTATGTCCACTACCGTCCGCTGGGCCCCGTCCTCGCCGTGATGCCGTGGAACTTCCCGCTCTGGCAGGTCGTACGGTTCGCGGCCCCCGCGCTCATGGCGGGCAACGTCGGCCTGCTCAAGCACGCGTCGAACGTCCCGCAGACCGCGCTGTACCTGGAGGACCTGTTCCGCCGGGCGGGTTTCCCGGCAGGCTGCTTCCAGACGCTGCTGGTCGGGTCCGGGGCGGTCGAGTCCATCCTGCGTGACCCCCGGGTCGTCGCCGCCACCCTCACCGGGAGCGAGCCGGCCGGCCGCGCGGTCGCGGCGATCGCGGGCGACGAGGTGAAACACACCGTGCTGGAACTGGGTGGCAGCGACCCGTTTCTCGTCCTTCCCTCGGCCGACGTGCGACAGGCTGCCCGTACAGCGGTGACCGCCCGCGTGCAGAACAACGGCCAGTCCTGCATCGCCGCCAAACGGTTCATCGTGCACACCGATGTGTACGACGAGTTCGCCGAGGAGTTCACCGCAGGCATGCGCGCTCTGAAGGTCGGCGACCCGCAGCAGGAGTCCACGGACATCGGCCCCCTCGCCAGCGAACAGGGCCGCACCGACATCGAGGAGCTGGTGGACGACGCCGTACGGCAGGGAGCGACCGTGCTCTGCGGTGGCAGCCGGCCCACCGGTCTGGGTGCGAGGCTGGACCGCGGCTGGTTCTACGCCCCCACTGTCCTCAGCGCGATCACCCCGGCCATGCGGATCCACCGCGAGGAGACCTTCGGCCCCGTCGCCACGCTGTACCGGGCCGCAGACCTGGGCGAAGCCGTGGCCATGGCCAACGACACCCCCTTCGGTCTCAGCTCCAACGTATGGACACGTGACGCCGACGAAAGCCGTCAGTGCGTGCGTGATCTGCAGGCGGGTGGTGTCTTCTTCAACGGCATGACGGCCTCCCACCCCGCACTGCCCTTCGGCGGAGTGAAGCGCTCCGGCTACGGGCGCGAGCTCGCCGGGCACGGGATTCGCGAGTTCTGCAATGCCACGACGGTCTGGTACGGCCCCGAGACGGACGGGAGCCGGTCCGCATAGCCGCCCCGGGACGCCGGCCCGTACTGCTTGCGACCCTGTCGGAGGAGACGCACATGAGCGACGCCCGCACGCCTCACACCCGCACGGACGACGCCCGCGCACCGGACGCCTCTGTTCCGGCAGGGGCGTCCGGTCTGTCCGACGTCGAGGTATCGGCTCTTGACGCGCACTGGCGCGCCGCCAACTACCTCGCCGTCGGCCAGATCTATCTGATGTCCAACCCGCTCCTGAAGGAGCCGCTCGCCCCGGAGCACATCAAGCCCCGACTGCTCGGTCACTGGGGCACTTCGCCCGGACTCAACCTGGTCCACACCCACCTCAACCGTGTCATCAAGGCCCGCTCCATCCAGGCACTCTGTGTCTGGGGCCCCGGCCACGGTGGTCCCGCCGTCCTCGCCAACTCCTGGCTGGAGGGCAGCTACTCCGACACATACCCCGATGTCAGCCGTGACGCGGCCGGCATGGGGCTGCTGTTCGGACAGTTCTCCTTCCCCGGCGGGGTACCGAGCCATGTCGCACCGGAGACACCGGGCTCCATCCACGAGGGCGGGGAACTCGGCTACGCCCTCACCCATGCCTACGGCGCCGCGTTCGACCACCCGGACCTGCTGGTCACCTGCGTCATCGGCGACGGTGAAGCGGAGACGGGCCCGCTCGCCGCGTCCTGGCACTCCAACAAATTCCTCGACCCCGTGCACGACGGGGCCGTCCTTCCGGTGCTCCACCTCAACGGCTACAAGATCGCCAACCCGACGGTGCTCGCCCGTCTCCCCGAGCCGGAACTCGACGCACTGCTGCGCGGCTACGGGCACGAGCCGCTGTACGTCAGCGGAGACGATCCCTCGACCGTCCACCGGGCGATGGCCGACGCGATGGACCGGGCCGTCGACCGCATCGGGGAACTCCAGAGCGCCGCACGCACCGGCAGCGACACCGGCCGTCCCGCCTGGCCCATGATCGTGCTGCGCACCCCCAAGGGCTGGACCGGCCCCCAAGAGGTCGACGGGCTGCCCGTCGAGGGCACCTGGCGTGCCCACCAGGTTCCGCTGTCCGGAGTCCGGGACAATCCCGAACACCTGCGGCAACTGGAGGCCTGGCTGCGCTCCTACCGGCCCGAAGAGCTCTTCGACAGCGAGGGCAGGCCGACCCCTCAGGTCCTCGACTGCGTACCCGAGGGGACGGCACGCCTCGGTGCCACCCCGTACGCCAACGGCGGGCTGCTCCTGCGCGATCTGCCGGTGCCGCCGCTCGAGGAACACGCCGTCGAGGTCGCCGAACCCGGCACCGTCCAGCACGAGCCGACCCGGGTGCTCGGCGGGCTCCTCGAAGATGTCATGGCCGCCACCGCCGGACGCCGCGACTTCCGCCTCGTCGGCCCCGACGAGACCGCGTCGAACCGGCTCGACGCGGTGTACGAGGCCACCGGCAAGGCCTGGCAGGCGCGGATGCTCCCCACCGACGAGCATCTTGCCCGCGACGGCCGTGTGATGGAGGTACTCTCCGAGCACCTGTGCCAGGGGTGGCTGGAGGGCTATCTCCTCACCGGCCGGCACGGACTCTTCTCCTGCTACGAGGCGTTCGCCCACATCATCGACTCGATGGTCAACCAGCACATCAAATGGCTGCGCACCTCACGCAGGCTGCCCTGGCGCCGCCCCGTCGCCTCCCTCAACTATCTGCTCACCTCGCATGTCTGGCGTCAGGACCACAACGGCTTCTCGCACCAGGACCCCGGGTTCGTCGACCACATCCTCAACAAGAGCCCCGAAGTCGTTCGGGTCTACCTGCCGCCGGACGCCAACACCCTGCTGTCCGTCGCCGACCACGCCCTGCGCAGCCGCGACTACGTCAACGTGATCGTGGCGGGCAAACAGCCCGCCTTCGACTGGCTCACCCTCGACGAGGCCCGGGCGCACTGCGCGCGTGGGGTCGGCGTCTGGGAATGGGCGGGTACGGAGGACGGCAGCCGTGAACCCGATGTCGTGCTGGCCTGTGCCGGGGACGTACCCACGCTGGAGACCGTCGCGGCGGCCGGGCTGCTCCGCCGCCATGTGCCGGAACTCGCTGTGCGCGTGGTGAACGTGGTCGACATGACGAAGCTGCTGCCGCAGAGCGAGCATCCCCACGGCATGCCCGACGCGGAGTACGACGCCGTCTTCACCCGGGACAAGCCGGTGATCTTCGCCTACCACGGCTATCCCTGGCTGATCCACCGGCTCGCCTACCGGCGGACCGGGCACGCCCACCTGCACGTGCGGGGCTACAAGGAGGAGGGTACGACCACCACGCCGTTCGACATGGTCGTCCGCAACGACCTCGACCGCTATCGGCTGGCCATGGACGTCATCGACCGGGTGCCCGGACTCGGCGTCCGCGCCGTGGCCGTGCGCCAGGCGATGGCGGATGTCCGCACCCGCCATCATGCGTGGATCCGTGAACACGGCACAGACCTGCCCGAGGTGGCCGACTGGACCTGGGACGGCTGACAACGCCCTGTCCGGACGGACCCCGACGTGGATGTGGACCGACGGGGCGAGCGCTCAGCGGCCGACCGCCCTGGCCAGTTGGGACTTCGTCATGTTCGAGCGTCCCTTGATGTTCTTCTTCCTGGCCTCTTCGTAGAGCTGGTCGCGGGTGGGGCCTTCTGCTCCGCTGCGGGGGCCCGGACTGCCGCCGCGCTGCGCGGACGAGAGGTCATGGACGAACGGATCGCTCGCGGTCCTCGACTCGCCGGAGCGAGCACGCTCCATGTGCACCGTGCGCGCCGCGATCTCCTCGGCCCGCTCCTCACTCACTCCGCGCTCCTGCGCACTCTCCTTGATGTGTTCGTACTGCCGCACACGGTTGGTACTGGATCCGGGTGGCATGGTGCGGTCACTTCCTCTCCCGGGGGCTGTGTCTTCTGCGGGCCGGGGATCCGGGGCGCCCTCTCCAGTCTTCCAGCGGCTCCCGGGGCACGCATCGGATCGCCGCCGGTACGGCGCCTCGCGGCCGCCCGGGCAGCCAGGCAGCCGCCCGGGTCCTCGTCCGCCCTCGAAGCGGCGAGGGCGCCGCGGCCCGCCCTCCGGAGGCTGTCCGCCGCGCCCGCTCCGGCCCCGTTCACGCGGGGTGCTCCCGCTGCGCAGCGACTCCTGCTCAGTAGCGCAGAGCCGCCGCGATCCGCCCGTGCTCCGCCAGCGAGTCGTCGGCGAGGAACACCACATCGGCGCCGCTGTCCAGCGCCGCCTCGACGAGCTCGTCGACGATGTCCTCGCGGATCGTCCCGTCGGCTGTGCCCACGGTGCCCGCGGGCACCGGCTCCAGGTGCCCGTCCGTGACCCGTACGGTCTGCTGGAACTGCTCCTCCACCGCGACGAGAGCGGCCCGTCCCTCCCGCACGGCTGCCCACACCTCGTCGAGACCACCTGCGTAGGCACGGCGGCCGCGGGCGTCGTCGAGCCTGGCCGCGACCTCCTCGGCGGCCTCCGCCCGGCGTTGGCCGAGAGCGGGTGCGAGCTCCTTGAGGAAGCTGCTCGGCGACAGATCGGCCGACACCCCCTTCGTGACCCGGGCGACCGCCGGCTTGGTGGTCCCGCCGACCTCGTCCAGCAGGGCGAGGGCCGGGGCGAGACCGACCAGGTACACCGGTCGCGGATCGGCGGCCAGGACGGCACGCAACTTCTCGTCGACGGAGCGCAGGAAGATGCGCGTCTCCTCGTCGGAGAACGTGCTCGGTGTGTCCCCGATCTGCTCCTCGCGCTGCGGGTTCGGTTCCTCCTGCGGAACCGTCAACGGGAACCCGCCGGTCTGCTCCTGGTGCACGGAGTCGGCCGTTCCGCTCCACAGCGTCGCGTGGTCGGATGCGACGGTCAGTGCCCAGTACGGTTCGGCCAGGGCCTTCGCGGCCACCAGGTTCCGGGTCAGATAGGTGTCGCTCAGGACCACCCGTTCGGGCGCCGTACGGGGAAGCAGCCAGATCTGATGCTCGTCCGCCGTGGCCAGGACGAGCAGACCGTCGAGCCTGCGGCGTGTATCGACCTCGTCGATGGCGCGGGCCAGCTGCGTCTTGATGGCCGCCCTGGCCTCCCGGGACACCGCGGGATCGGCGTCGAGCCGTCGTTCGGCTTCGGAGAGCAGGTTGCGCAGCCGTACGGCGTCCTGGGCGTTGTCCGGAGCCTGTCGGTGCGTCGGCATGGTCAGGGACACAGCCGGATAGGGCTTGGGCGCTCGCAACTCCTGCAGCAGGCCGGCGGTCAGGGCGTCCGTATCCATAGTTCCCTCCGGGGGATGGCGCCCACTCCCGTGCAGAGCGGACGATTTCGACGAGTCAATTCATACCTTTTGATCCTAATATGAGCGAATTGCTTGGCCTTGTCTCAGGAGGGATGTGCGATGTCGACGCTCACCGTGTGGAAGTTCCAGTCGGCCGAGGGGGCGGAGGACGTGGAGACCACGCTCAAGTCCCTGCAGAAGGAGGGGCTGATCAAGATTCTGGACGCCGCGGTGGTCAGCTGGCCGGCCGACAAGGCGAAGCCGAAGACCAAGCAGTTGCTCAACCTGGTCGGCGCGGGCGCCCTGAGCGGCACGTTCTGGGGGATGCTCTTCGGGCTGATCTTCCTGATGCCGCTGCTGGGCGCGGCCATCGGCGCGGCGGCCGGGGCGCTGGGTGGCAAGCTGGCCGACGTCGGCATCGACGACGACTTCATCGCCGAGGTCAAGAAGCAGGTGACGCCCGGTACTTCGGCCCTGTTCCTGCTGACCACGAACGAGGTTCCGGACCGGATCAGCGACGCGCTCCCCGGTGGCGGCGCCGAGCTCCTCCACAGCAACCTGGACACCCTCAGCGAGGCGCGGCTCCGCGAGGTCTTCGGCGACGACGCCGAGTGACCCGAGTGGAGGAGCCCGGCGGATCCGGGTTCGTCCGGTGCGTCCCCCGTCCTGCCGTATGACGCCGACCCACTTTCCCGAGCAGACCCGGAGTGTCCGTGAACCAGTCCCGCCCTCTGCGGCGCACCCTCGGCGGCCGCACCGCCCGCCGCCTGACCCCCGCCCTGCTGGCCGCGTTGATCGTCGCCGGCACCGCCGCCTGCAACGGCTCCGGCACCACCGCGCCGGGCACGGCCAGGAGCACCCGTACGGTGTCCCCGGGCACGGCTGAGTCGCCGTCCGCGAGCGCCTCGCCGCGCAGCCAGGAGGAGTTCGCGGCCTCGGTCTCCGCCGAGGTCGAACGCAACAGGCAGCGCGCGACCAAGCAACTCGCAGGTGTGCAGGGGCAGGGGAACGCGGTGAAGGACGTCTCGGTGACAGGGCTGCCGGTCGCGAAGGCCGAGCAGTTCCGAAGCGCCCTGGTCCGCGTCACCAACCCCACCGGGAAGCCGGCGTTCTACGCGGTCCGGGTGGAGTTCGTCGACGCGTCGGGGAAGGTCCTCGACTCCGTGGTGCTCGGCTTCGCGGACGCCCCGCCCGGCAGGACGGTCAGTGAGCACGCGAACAGCCGTAAGGCAGCGGGCGTGAAGTCGTTCCCCCGGATCGCCCAGGCCGAGCGCAGCTGACGACGGGGGCGAGGTGAGCGCCGCCGCCGACGCAGTGACGGACGTCCTGCGGGAACTGCGCAGCCGGTTCGTGGGGGAGCAGGTCGGGCAACTCATCGACTACATCCCCCAGTTGGCGCTGGCCGACCCGGACGCCTTCGGGCTGGCGCTGATCAGCATGGACGGCCACCGCTACAGCGCCGGTGAGGCCGACGCCCCGTTCACCATGCAGTCCGTGTCGAAGCCGTTCGTCTATGCCCTCGCGCTGTCCGTCCTCGGACTCGACGAGGTGTGCCGCTGGGTGAATGCCGAGCCCAGCGGCGAGGCGTTCAACGCCATCAGCCTGGAACGGGCGACCGGACGGCCGGCCAACGCCATGGTCAACGCCGGTGCGATCGTCACCACCGCGCTGATCCCGGACACCGCCGACGCCCCGAGGTTCGACCGCATCCTGGACTGCCTGAGCCGGTTCGCCGGACGGCAACTGGACGTCGACGAGGCGGTGTACGCCTCCGAGGTCGCCACCGGTGACCGCAACCGCGCCCTCGCCTACCTGATCCGCAGCACCGGTCTGCTGCCCGTCGACCCGGTGGCGTCGGTCGAGACCTACTTCCGGCAGTGCGCGGTGCGGGCCACGGCCCTCGACCTCGCCGCGATGGCCGCGACGCTCGCGCACGGCGGGGTGAACCCGCTCACCGGTGAGGTGGTCGTCGAGGAAGCGGTCGCCGCGCAGGTGCTCGCCGTGATGGCGACGTGCGGCATGTACGACGTCTCGGGCGACTGGCTGCTGCGGGTGGGACTGCCGGCCAAGAGCGGGGTGTCGGGTGGTCTGATCGCAGCGGGACCGGCCCGGTTCGGCCTGGCGACGTACAGTCCGCCCCTCGATCCGACCGGCACCTCGGTGCGCGGGCGCCGGGCATTGGGGGCGCTCTCGGAGCGGCTCGGTCTGCACCTGATGCACAACCCCGCACTCGCCGGTTCGACCGTCACCCTGGTCACCACCGCCGACGATCTGCCGTCCGCCCCGACGGGGGAGCAGGAGCGTGCTCTGCGGGAGCAGGTGTCGGTCGTGGCCGCGCAGGGGGCGCTCGACTTCACCGCGGCGGAACGGGTGCTGTACGCGCTCGACGAGTCGCGGACGCAGGAGACCGCGTCCGTGGTACTGGATCTGAGACAGGTGACAGGGGTGGACACCGTGGCCCTGACGATGCTGCGGTCCGGACTGGAGCGGCTCGCGGAGGGCGGCCGGCGGACGGCGGTGGTCGATCCGACGGGCCACTTGGCGGCAGTGTCCGCCGGCGAAGGTCCGACGGCTCCCCAGCGGTTCACCTCACGCGACGAAGCAGTCGAACGCGTTGCTCATGACCTGGAGCCCTGACGGCCCGAACCACCCGTGCCCGTCATGCATGCCGTACGCGCCGTCCGCACGTCCGGGGTCACGTCGTCGGGCGGTTCGCCCGACGACGTGACCGCGTGCTGGACGAATCGGCCGTTCTACCAGATGGATTCGACCCATTCCGGGTGGTCGATGAACGGGTTCCTGTTGTGCTGGTACTGGTCGAATATGACGTCGTTGCGCCGCTTCTCGAAGGTGTCCGGCGGGTCTTCCTGGCTCCACTGCTTCAGCACGGAGAGCCTGCCGATGTTCGGCGCGGAGCCGTTGTTCACCCTCTCGTTCGGTTCGAGGTCGGCGAAGGCGTCGTCGCCCTCGTAACGCACCGCCATGTAGAGGATCATGCGAGCCACATCACCCTTGGCCGCATCGCGCGGCTCGAAGGAGTCGCTGTCGGTGTAGTTGCCCGGTGCCCCGCTCACCGGGCTGCCGCCGTTGTCGAAGTCCTTGTTGCCGCGGATGGAGTTGACGGTGACATCCTCCGGGCGCAGGTGGTGGATGTCGGTGCCGGGTCCGGTGGTGGTGCCGAAGTCGCCGTGCGACTTGGCCCAGACGTGCTCACGGTTCCACTGGCCGACCGAACCCCCGTTGTCGCTCTTCGGCTCGGAGCGCCCGGAGTAGATCAGGATGACGTTCGAGGAGTTGGCGGGGTCCTGGTCGGTGTTCTTGAGCGCGTCCCAGACCTGGCTGTACGAGATCTTGGACTGGACGCTGATGATCGAGTGCAAGGCGCTCTTGAGCTGGGTGCCGGTCTTGCCGATTGCGCTTTGGTAGTACGTGTCGTCGAGCGTGGTGAGCGGCGTCGCGGCCGCCGGTGCGGTCCGGGGCGCGGCAGGTGCCGCCGGTGCGGCGGCGGCCGTGCCGGCGAGAACCGCGAAGGCGGCGAGGGTGGCGAGCAATGGGCGCCGGTGGTGATGGTGGCGACGGGACATGTGGGGTGTCCTCTCCGGGGCATGCGGCACCGCGACGCCGTCACGGGGTGGGGGACGGCGCCGTGGTGCTCGTGTGGTACGTGGTCAGCGGGAGCCTTCCACACGCACCGTGATCACGGTGTGAACGCTGCGTACTTATCATGTGCAGGTCACGTGAACTTCGGATGCGCTCCCGGAGCGGCGGGGCGAGAATTGCCGCAAGGACGAGGAGGCGGCATGAGCGAAGACCCCGAATCCGTATCCGCATCCCTGGCCCGGGGGGTGACCCCGGACAGCCTCTTGCACACCGGCGGGAGCGACAACGCGACGGCAGAGGATCTGGTGCTCGCATCCGGGCGGGACCTGACTCCGCAGAATCTGGAGTGGGCACAGCGCCGGCTGGCACGAGAGGGCCGGGCGGCAATCGAAAAGCAGTTGCCTTAGAGGCACTCGCAGAATGGGAGTCCGATCAGCTCGCGGCGTCTGGTGCGTGCGATCGCAAGGCGCTGGAAGGTCCTCGGATGGGGCCTCCCCCGCTCGAACGAAGCTGAGAGCTCGGGGAAGGAGCTACCAGGGCCTTTCGGCAACGCGGCGAGCGTGCGTGCCAGGCGTCGCGAGCCGGGGGCCCATGGTGTGAGTTCCTCCTGGTGGGTGGCCGGCTCGGCGGGGAGTGTGTGGACGCTCCCCGCCGCTCGGCTAGCCTGAAGGCACAATGAACCGTTTGACGACGTCAAAGGGCGAGTACGAACTCGCCCGCTACCCCGAGCACCCGCGCGACCCGTTCCGCGCCTGGGACGCTGCCGACGAATATCTGCTCCGGCAGCTGGAGGGGACCGACGGTGCGACCCCGGTCGAGCTGACCGGCACCGTGGTCGTGGTGGGCGACCGCTGGGGCGCCCTGAGTACGGTGCTGGCCGGGAACCGCCCCGTACAGATCACCGACTCGTACCTCGCGCAGCGTGCGACGTTGGCGAACCTCGTCCGCAACGGCCACGACGAGGACGCCGTACGTCTCCTGTCGGCGAGGGACACCCCGCCGGACCGGATCGACGTCCTTCTCGTGCGGGTTCCCAAGAGCCTCGCACTTCTGGAGGATCAGCTGCACCGGCTCGCGCCCGCGATGCACGCCGGAACCGTCGTCATCGGCACCGGCATGGTGAAGGAGATCCACACCTCGACCCTCAAACTGTTCGAGCGGATCATCGGTCCCACCCGCACCTCGCTCGCGGTGAAGAAGGCTCGGCTGATCTTCTGCACCCCGGACCCGGCGCTGGCCCGTACCCCCAGCCCCTGGCCGTACCGGTACGAGCTGCCCGGCGACGTCGGCGCGGTCTCCGGCCGGACCGTGGTCAACCACGCCGGGATCTTCTGCGCCGAGCGCCTCGACATCGGCACCCGCTTCTTCCTGAACCATCTTCCCGAGCGCACCGGCCATGACCGTGTCGTCGACCTGGGCTGCGGCAACGGGGTCGTCGGCACCTCCGCCGCGCTCGCCAACCCCGGAGCGGCGGTCACCTTCGTCGACGAGTCCTACCAGGCGGTCGCGTCCGCCGAGGCGACCTTCCGTGCCAATGTCGGCGCGGACGCCGAGGCCCGCTTCCTGGTCGGCGACGGGACGGCGGACCTGGCCCCGGGCAGCGTGGACCTGGTGCTCAACAACCCACCGTTCCACTCGCACCTGGCGACCACCGACGCCACCGCCCGGAACATGTTCCACGGGGCGCGGACCGTGCTGCGGCAGGGCGGCGAGCTGTGGGTCGTCGGCAACCGGCACCTCGGGTACCACACGCAGCTGCGCCGGATCTTCGGCAACTGCGCCACCGTCGCCGGCGACCCGAAGTTCGTCGTGCTGCGCGCCGTCAAGCGCTGACGGCCCGGGGGCGGCTCCGCGGCCCTTCCGGATTCTTGCAACACGTTCTACTGTGTGCGCCGCCGCACACGGGCGACGCGACCGCGAGACTCCTGGAGGGGCCGTGCACCTCGAATACACGCCTGAGCAGCAGCAGTTGCGCGCCGAGTTGCGCACGTACTTCACCGGACTCGTTCCCGACAACGCCTACGCCAGATACGACGACCCCACCGTCCAGAAACGCTTCTACCGCGAGACGATCCGACGCCTCGGCGCCGACGGCTGGCTCGGCGTCGGCTGGCCCACGGAGTACGGCGGACGCGGCCTGTCCCCGATGGAACAGTTCATCTTCTTCGACGAAGCGGCCCAGGCGGGCGTACCGCTGCCCCTGATGGCGCTCAACACCGTCGGCCCGACGATCATGCAGTTCGGCACCGACGAACAGAAGGCGTACTTCCTGCCGAAGATCCTGGCAGGCGAGATCGACTTCGCGATCGGCTACAGCGAACCCGACGCCGGCACCGACCTCGCGGCCCTCAAGACCCGTGCCGTACGCGACGGCGACACGTATGTCGTCAACGGGCAGAAAATCTGGACGACCAACGGCGACACCGCCGACTGGGTATGGCTCGCCGTCCGCACGGATCCCGACGCCCCGCCGCACAAGGGCATCACCATGCTGCTCGTCCCCACGAGCGACCCCGGCTACTCCTGCACCCTGATCAACACCCTCGCCTCGCACGACACCACTGCCAGCTACTACGAGAACATCCGCGTCCCCCTCTCCCGTCGCGTCGGCGACGAGAACAAGGGATGGCGGCTGATCACCAACCAGCTCAATCACGAGCGCGTCACCCTCGCCGCCCACGGCACGATGGCCATCCGCGCCCTCCACAACGTGCAGCGCTGGGCGGCCGGCACCGAGCTCGCCGACGGACGCCGGGTCATCGACCTCGGCTGGGTCCGTGCCCTCCTCGCCCGGACCCACACCCGGCTCGACGCCATGAAGCTTCTCAACTGGCAGATGGTCTCCGCCGTCCAGCGCTCCACCCTTACGCCGCAGGACGCCTCCGCCGTCAAGGTCTACGGCTCCGAGGCGCGACGCGACGCCTACGCCTGGCTGATGCAGATCCTCGGCTCGGCCGGACCGCTCAAGGAAGGCTCGGCGGGCGCCGTCCTGCACGGCGAACTCGAACGGGGATACCGGTCCGCAGTCATCTTCACCTTCGGCGGTGGCAACAACGAGATACAGCGAGAAATCATCTCGTGGATCGGCCTGGGGATGCCGCGCGTACGCCGCTGAGGGTTTGTGACCAGGCTTTTTAGTTGGCACAAAGGCAGGCTAGTTGGCACAAGGCGTTGCGCTCGTTCTGGTCGGCACCGAGCTTGTCTCTGCGTACGCTTGGGGGCGCTGAGCTGCCCCTTAGGCCAGCCGGTCACGGCTCGGACGCTTCGTGAATGCTCGTCTCCTGGGGACGACTGTGGGTGCTGAGGCGTACGGCGGCAGGTTGTGGTCGCAGCCACCCCGACTTGCGTAGAGGCTCAGACGTCCGTCATTTCTGCTCAACATTCACGAGCCGGTTGATCACCAACCGCCCTTCGGCCGCGCCCGGACTTGCACCGGCTGGTCGAGGAATACGGGGCAGACGTCTTCCGCGGGATGGTCCGCAAGTACGTCGCCGTCGGAAGTCGGAGATCCTGATGGAGTTCGGCAAGGTGCCGCTGGAGGCGTTCGTCCCGCAGACCCACCAGCCCAGGCAGGAGGCAGAAGTCGACTTCGGCGACGTGACCATGCGGCTGGCCGTTGGACGGGTGCTGGGACTGGGCCGAGCGAGCCGTACGTTTCACATCCGGCAGCCACAACGGCAGCGCGCGGGCATAGGAAGCAGAACAACGAGACGGGACGGCACTGCGGTGATGGCAAGCCTGTCCGTGCGCCGTCGCTACCTCCCGCGGCCGCCGCCGGTGGCAACGACGGGAGTCGTACGCTGCCTCTGTATGCCCGTGAACAGAGTTCTCATTGACGAGGCGAGTCCCAGGACACGTCTTCCGTGACCAGTTCGAACGTCCACGCTTCGACGGCGTATACGGACACGAGGCGGTTGAGTGTTGCGGTGAGTGTGTGCTGGTCGAGTCCGCAGGTACGGGTCAGGTGATCAGCTTCCATGCTGGACCGCCCGGCGTTGGGGGAGCGGTGCGTCGTGAGCACCAGTGCGGTCAGACGGTCTGCGGCCGGCAAGGCACGCAGCCGTGACCGGGAGACCGCACGCAGAGCCCAGTCGGCAGCCCGGTGACGGTCGCGCCGGGCGGTCTCCTGGGTGAGGACGGCCGCATCGAGCAGTTGCGCGGCGGCAGTTCTGTGCCCCGTCTGCTCTGTGGGATGCGGCAGACGGTGCAGCCAGCGGGCGTCCTCCAACTCGTCCCAGGGTGCGAGGGCTCGGCCCAGGCGCATGCCGCGGAGCAGTCCCGCCGGGAGATACACCTGCCCGGATGTGTTGCTGCGCAGTGCGCACTGCAGGGCGAGGAGTCGGCCTTCGGCGCTCATATCTGGGGGAAGCGCGGCCGCGAGATAGCTGAGCATGTCGCGGACACGATGCGCCGGAGCGGCACCACCGGGCAGCCTGACACCCTGTGCCCCAGCGGAACCGGAGCCGGCATCGGGTCTCGCTGGGGTTGATGCGATGGCAGTGTCGGGCACGATGGCGCTGCCCGGGGTGGCGCCCGCGCAGGCGGCGCAGACGTCGGCCAGGCGCCAGAGACGGCCCCCGCGTTCACGCGTGAGGATGAGCAGGACGGGGCCGGCGCAACCTCGGTGGCGCGGATGCCAACGGCATCCGCGTTCGTGGCATTGGCAGGTGCGCAGGTGCGGGGGCAGTACATCGCGCCGCGCGTGGTGGGCCAGGTGCGCCAAGGCTGCGGGCCGGGCCGCAGATGCTGCCAGAGCGTGACCGCGCGGTGCGCACAAGGCGCAACAGAGCTCGGTTCCGCCCTGCTGCGGGCGTAGTTCCACGGTCCAGGTGCGCCGTACCTGTGGGCGCAGGGTGCACAGCCTCATGGGACGTCCGTTCCTCCATGCCTTCAGCCGGGAGCCGACCCGCTCCTGGGGTTGTGGTGAGGGGAGGGGTGTCGGCGGCACACCGTAGTGCAGACCTCTGCCCTTGCGTGGGGCAGTCACCTGCAGAAATAGGGCAGAGGTCTGCACTGACAGGGCAGGGGTCTGCACCTTCGGATGGGGGAGTGACGACCTTCCCGCCCGACCCGAACCTCACCACCCTCCGCCTGGAGCTCGCGAGGCTGAGGAGCGAACGCGGCTGGACCTACGACGAACTCGCCCGCCGCACCGGCCTGGCCAGACGTACCCTCATCGAAATTGAGCAGGGCCGCACCATCGGGTCCCTCAAGACCTGGCACGCCCTCGCCCACGCCCTCGAGGTCCCCGTCGATCACCTCTTCGCCACGCTCTGCGAAGGCCACGCACCCCCCGCCGGGCCCGCCGAATAGCACCATCGGCCCCGCCGTTGAGGATCACCCGATCCAGTCACCGACGGGAACTCCCGTACGGGAAACCGCACATCAGTCCCGCCGTATTGGGCCATCCGCAGGACAATCCGGCACGCTCACCGTGGCGGCGGCGCGGCGCCTGTCACCTTCGCCGTCATGTCCTCCACTGCCTCATCCGGCCGCCGATGGGACGGAACCCCGGCCCGCCCCCACCGCCAGCGGACCCTGCGCGTCGCCCCCGACAGCCCCACCCGCCTCGTACGCAGCGCGCAGCCCAGCCGCTGCCGGGACTGCGGTAACCGCATCGACTGGTACACCCGCACCGACAACCGGCCCGTCAGCCTCCACCCGCACGAACTCGACGCCACCGCCGTTCCGGTAGCCAGCCGCTGGCACGTCAGCTCCGGCATCGCCCACCCCGCCGACGACGGCACCCCCTGGTGCCGCATCCTCCACCTCGCCCTGTGCCCCGCACGCACCGCCCCCACCACGCTCACCCCGCAGATCGCCGCACTGCGCCGCCACCTCGCCCTGCACACCCGCCGACTCCTCGACACCGGCACCCTCACCCCACCCACACCAGACACAAACCCACCGGCCTCCGCCCCGGAGCCCTGCCGCCCGGCCCGGCCCATCATCCTGCTCCTCCACACCCGCTACCTCGCCGCCCAGCCCGTCGACACCATCCAATGTGTAGCCCAGACCCGACGACGCCACCGCTGCACCCACCCCATCCTCAGTCCCAGCGCACCGACCGGCACGTGGACACTCGTCCCCGCCACCACCGGTCACAGACAACTCGCTCTCCCCGACGGCCTGATGGCCGTCTACGACCTCACCCACCTCACCTACGCGGAACAACTGCGCTGGCGCCACCAACGCTGCCCCCACCACGCCGCCACCCCGGGCGCAGCCGACCTCGCACTCTGCGACTGGGAACCCTTCGACCCACTGCTCCACCACCGGCACATCCACAACCGGCTGCCCACAAAGGCCCGCCACCGCACCCAGGCGCGGGCATGAGAACTGCACACGACCACGCGCAGCCGCACTCCACCGAGACAGTGCTCCAGGGGCCGTGCCGCGTATCTGCCCCGCCTACCGTGACCCGGGCGCCGGCACACCCCGCAGCCCAAGACGCCCATTGGCTCGACATTGCCCTGGAACACCTTCTGACCCGCGTCACCCCACAGCAGCTGCTGACCGCAGCTGCCAGCAAGCTCGCCACACCCCCGCACACTGACGGAGCCCCGCGCGTGCAGAACCTGAATCCCACCGACGAACAGACCGCCGCCGCCAACGCCTTCTGCGCTGGCGATCACCTGGCCCTACAGGCGGGCGCCGGTACCGGCAAGACCAGCACCCTCGCCTTTCTTGCCCACCACACCCGACGCCGCGGCCGCTACCTTGCCTACAACAAAGCCATCGCGCAGGATGCCGCCGCCCGCTTTCCTTCCACAGTCACCTGCAAAACGGCCCACGCCCTGGCCTTCGCGGCCACCGGCCGCCACTACGCCCGGCGCCTGAACGCCCCCAGACGTCCTGCCTGGCAAACGGGCCAAGCCCTCGGCATCACCAAAACCATCCGCATCGGCGAACGCGATCTGTCACCCAAGGCCCTCTCCTACGCCACCCTGCGCACCGTGACCAGCTTCTGCCACTCCGCCGCCCCCACCATCACCCGGCGCCACGTCCCCCGTCTACGCGGCCTCGAAGACCCCGACCTGCACACCCAACTCGCCAAACACATCGTGCCCTTCGCCTGCCGAGCCTGGACCGATCTCCAGCACACAGACGACGGAGCCGTTCGCTTCGACCACGACCACTACCTCAAGATCTGGGCCCTCACCCAACCCAAAATCAACACCGACTTCCTCCTCCTCGACGAAGCGCAGGACACCAACCCCGTAGTCGAGGAAATCTTCCTCAACCAGCGCAGCCACGCCCAACTGGTCATGGTCGGCGACTCCGCACAGGCCATCTACCAATGGCGCGGAGCACGCGACGTGATGACTACCTTCCGCGGCACACGACTGGCCCTGTCAAGATCCTTCCGCTTTGGTCCCCGCCTCGCGGCCGAAGCCAACCGGTGGCTCACCATCGCAGGCGCACCCCTGCGCCTCGAAGGGACCGAGGCGATCTGTACCGAAGTCGGTCCCCTGGATCGGCCGGATGCCATTCTGTGCCGCACCAACGTGGGCGCCATGAACGAAGTCATGCAACAGCTGGCAGCAGGGCAACGTGTAGCTCTGGTCGGGGGAGGGGACACGCTGCGTGCACTGGCCCGCTCGGCCAACGACCTCAAAGCAGGCCGCCGTACCTCCCACCCCGAGCTGGTTCTGTTCGCTACCTGGGGTGCCCTGCAGGACTACGCCGAACATGACCCGGCTGGCCGTGACCTTCAGCCGTTGATCGACCTCGTCGACACCCATGGCACCCGCGCCATCCTCGCCGCCGTTGACCGGCTCGATAATGAATCCGCGGCCGACGTGACCGTCTCCACAGCGCACAAAGCCAAGGGCCGTGAATGGGCGCGTGTGCAGATCTGCCGTGACTTCACCCCACCCAGGGACAGCGACCAAAGAGACGACAACGGTCACCAAGTGCCCGGTCCCATCGACGATGCCGAAGCACGTCTCGCCTACGTGGCCGTCACCCGTGCGCGCAATCAACTGGATCTTGGCGGACTCTCATGGATCGAGCACCACCCTGACGGCTGCCCCGCGTGACCGGCGTCGAACAGGACGACGTTTTTTCGATGAGCGGTAAGGGCGGCTGGGCAGTAGTCGTGCAGGTAAGAGAGGGGTAGGCCGGAACCTGCGGAAGGCTGCGGCTGGGACGCCCTCGCTACCGAGGACAGGGGGCCAAGCCGCGCCGTCACACGACGGGGAGGGCCACCGTTACGCAACCCTCGCGTGTATGTTGCTGCCCGGTCTATCGGGCATGTCTGGTCAAAACGCCAGTGTTGCGCGCGTACTGGGTGAGAGTTGGCAGTTCCCGATCGGGTCACGTTCAAGGCTATCGGTCCTCAGCCCGCCTCGTGAGGGTGTGGCGCGTTTCCGCTGCCACCTGCTGGGTTTCGCCTGTCGGGATCACCAGGACGGGCACGGCCGCGCCACGCGGACTGACAACGGCGTCTTCCGGCGGGTTTCCCTCCGTCAGCCCGCCGGTGATGCCCAGGACACCCAAGCCCGAACAGACCGCTTCGCGTACCTCTGGCTGGTCTTCGCCGATCTCGCCTGTAAACACGAGCGCGTCGATCCGGTCGAGGGAGGCGGCGACACTCGCGATGCCGCGCCGCACGCCAACAGCGAACACGTCCAGCGCGAAGGTCGCCTTACTGTCCCCCCGGGCGCCCGCGCGGACGAGGTCCCGGGTGTCCCCGGACATGCCGGACAGGCCGAGGAGGCCGGACTCGTGATTGAGGGCGTCCTCGATCCGCACCGCCGTCAGGCCTGCCGATGTCTGGAGCCAGAGCAGCAGACCCGGGTCGACGCTCCCGCTGCGCTTGCTCATCACCAGGCCCTCCAGCGGGGTGAAGCCCATAGTGGTGTCGACGCTGCGCCCGTCGCGCACCGCGCAGACCGAGCAGCCGCCTCCCAAGTGCGCCAGGACGACGTGCAGGGAGCCGGCCGGACGGCCGATCAGCCCGGCCGTCCGCTGCAGGGCCCACGCGTAGGACAGGCCGTGAAACCCGTACCGGCGCAGACCGTACCGCTCTGTCCATTCGCGAGGCACCGCGTAGGTGCGGGCGGCGAGTGGCAGGTCGGCGTGGAAGACGGTGTCCAGGCACACGACGTGCGGCACGTCGGGCAACAAAGCGCGGGTCGCGTCCAGGGCAGTGAGGGCCGGGGGCATGTGCAGCGGGGCGAGCCGTGCAGTACGGTCGAGCTCGGCGCGTACGTCGTCGTCGACGATGGTAGGGCGCAGCAGGTGCGGTCCGCCGTGAACGAGGCGGTGCCCGGTCGCCCCGACCGGGGGCGCGTCGCGCAGGAAGTCCTCGATCGTGTCGGCGGTCTCCGGGCCGGGTGGCTCGGTGAGGTGCCTCGCGGCTCGTTCGCGGCCGTCGGCGCCCAGAACCGTCAGGTGCAGGCTGGAAGAGCCAGCGTCGACGACGAGGATGTCAGGGCCGTTCACAGCTCCCACTTTCGTTTCGTGGTCTCGGCAAGATCGGTGCGGCGGATCGCCTCGCGCAGCCGATCATGATGGTGTGGTAGGCGACGGCCAGGTCGCCGGTGACGGTGGAGCGTCCGCGCACACGGCCCAGCGCGGTAACGGCCAGGTCGTGCCGAGATACGCCGTTGCTCGCCAGGAGGTCGTAATTCACCATTGGCCGGGCGTTCACCGCCGTCCTGATCCGTTGCATGGGTCCAGCCCTTACCGGGGTCCAGGAGGCAGGTGACTCCGAGGTCATCGTGCACTCGTTTGGCCTGACAGCGCTGATGTCGCCCAGGGCCGAACCGGTATCGCGCTCGATGGACAAGTAGCTCCTGGTCGGCGACGAGACCACGCGACCGATCGTCAGCGACCACGAGGACGGCACCCATGTCCTTGCGTCGCATCAGCTGGGCAACGTTCATCACGGACGTCAGCGACGACACGGCGACAGGATCTTCCGTCATGACCTCGCGAACCTGCTGGACCATGATCTCTCCTTCAAGCTGCACACCGGCAGGACTGTTGGACTTTCCCAGCTCGTGTACCCGTGACCAGGGACCGCGTGGCCTGGCCTCGGGGGAGTTCCATCCATTGGCTCTCGCGACTGTCTTCACCAGCAGACTGGCCGTACATGGTCACCGACCGTCTGGCGGCCCTGCTCGCAGTGCTGCGCCGGCCGCCGGCGGGACGCGACGCCCATGCTGCGCGACGCGGCAGCGACAGATAGGGACTGGTCGGCGTCCGTGGGGCCGTGTGCCCCTTTTTGCGGACGCCTCGAAGGCTCCCGCCGTGTCTGATGTTCGCTCGCGTACCTACTTCCCGGGTCTGCTACCTCTGCCCGAGCGTCAGGCCCTCGCGCGTGCACTGCGCACCGAGACCGTCAGTGGCCTGGTACTCCTTGCCGCCGCGGTGGTGGCGCCGGTGTGGGCGAACAGCCCGTGGAGCGGGGCGTACGAGGAGATACGGGTTTTCCACCTCGGGATACCGGCACTCGGCCTGGACCTGTCGGCGGGGCACTGGACGGCGGACGGTTTGCTCGCGGTGTTCTTCCTGGTCGCCGGGATCGAACTCAAGCGTGAACTGGTCGTGGGCAGGCATGCGCTCTTCCTGAGCAGGTCGAGGTAGCCCGCAACGTTGGCCAACTGTCGGCGCAGCAACCACAACGCGCCGCGACCGAATCCCTGACTGCCCGGGCCGAGCGCAAGTCAGGCTGGTCAGCGTGACGTTGGTGTGGGTCGCGCAGATGCCGCCCGTGGCGGCAGCGGCCGCGTGAGTGGGCGTGGTGAGTTCATTCGGAGAGACAGGCCACGGCTGCCAGCCACTGACCAGCAACAAAATCCCACAACCGCGACCCGGACGACTGAATCTCACCAAACTGAGAGATCACAATCAGCAACACCAAGACCGACGCCACAACGGCGCCACACCCAAAAACTCGGCGTCAAATGGGCAGCAGCATGACGACCTGCGTCGGCTGCAATGGGTCAGGGCTCGGCTCAGGGGCGCTCTACGTCTCGCTCTCCAGCTCTTCCCGCACCTTCTTCTCCCCTCGCAGCTTCTGCCATCGCTGGCGCTGCCGCTCGCCGTACGCCGCGTTGCGGACGGTGCCGTCGTCTTCGAGTCCGGATCCGAACGCACCCCCGACCATGCCCATCGAGCTGACGAACCAGGCGAGCACGGCGTAGTCGTGGACCGTTGCGTCTTGCCCATTAACCGTGCCGAAGGCCGACGGGGTCAGGATGAGATTGGAGACGCCGAAGAGGGTGAAGAACAGGATCATGTACAGGGAGAGCACACCGAAGGTGATCGTCACGCACGTGACTGTGTTGTAGAGGCGGGAGAAGGAGCGGGAGAGCGAACCGTGAGGGCGTTCCCAGAGCTCGTGATCAATGATGATCCATGCCGTGAGGGCGAGAAGGGAGACTACAGAGGCCCCGATCAGGCGCCCGACGTCCATCCCCGAAGAGATTTTCCAGGTCGAGTTGTTGATCAGGCCGAAGGCGGCGGTTGCGAAGACACCGGCCAGTGCGCGGGAGAGGGTGGCGAAGAGCCGCCAGGGCCGGTTGGCCCGCACCATACCGGTGACGAGACTCAGATGTCCGCGCAGGCCGGGCACGATGAAGCGTTCCAGGCCATCCTCGCCGACCCCTGAAGCTTCGAGCCGGCCGGCTTCCTCCAGGGGAGCGAGATCGGCACGTTCCCGGGTGAGCATGCCGACGACATCCGCGACGACGCGCCGGGCGCGCCGTCGCATCCGCCAGGAGCCGAGCGCGGGCAGGGACACCAGCGCGATGCGGTCCGCCGGGCTCACCTCGACGCTGACCGGGCGCAGGCCTGCTCGTCGAGGCAGATCGGTGAGGAGGACTCCGGCCTCCCAGTCGCCCTCGGGGAGCAAGGGGCGTACGACGTCGGCTGCGGAGGAGACGTCCAGTTGCTCGTCCGCGACCAGGGGTACCGTGCGCGCCGTCACCCGCCAGTCGACGTCCGCGCGGACCCGCCGCCTCAGCTGCTGCGGCAGTTTGTCGGCCAATTCCTGGGCGATCTCCGACGCCACTCCGGGGTCGGCGACCAGGACGATCCGCACCACGTGCGCCGCAGCGGCAGGCAGGAAATCTGTCACGGTCTCAATCCGGTCGGGGGCGGGCACGCGCGACGGTTCGCCCGAGGTCCCGTTGTAACGCCCCTCTATGTGGTAGTCGAGCGCGACAGGCGCCTTGGCGCCCCGCGTCCCCCGATCAGGCCGGGACGGGGAGACCGGCCGACGGACGGACGAGTGGCGCGGAGGAAGACGAGGAGACGCACTCAGTCACCTACAGCGAACCGATGCTGGCGGACCAAAAGGACAATCCTCCCGCAGCTGGCGCGAGGTACGACCCTCCGACGAGACGCTCAATCCCGCCAACCGCGCGTGCGAGCCCTTGCGCACGGGGATGTGGGCCCGCTTCGGTCAGCTCGAGCCGTCGGGGTGGAGCACGACCTTGGTCCAGCCGTCGTCACGGGCGTCGGAGTGCTATTAGCCGGCAGGGGCCTCGTCCAGCGGCGGCTCGTGGGAGACGATCCACGAGGGCTTGGCCTTGCCCTGCTCTATCAGGGCGCACAGCTGTCGGTTGTATGCCTTGACGTTGGCCTGACCGGTCCCCATCGACTGGCCCTTGAACCAGTACAGGCCGTAGTCGAAGGCCACCTCGCCGTCCTCCTGTCGCACGACAGTTCTAGCGGGGCATCAGTCGGGTCCGCCCAGCACGATCGTCCACACTCGGGTCGCCACCTGGAGGTTGAGGCGGTCCTCGACGTTCGCGAGGTCGTTGCCGCTGATGTCGCGGATGCGCTGGAGCCGATAGCGCAGCGTGCTGCGGTGGATCGCGAGGGATTCGGCGGTCTCGTCGTAGTTGCCGCCGCAGTCGAAGTACCGGGACAGGGTCTCGACCATGGCCGCGTGGTGCCGGGAGTCGTAGTCGATGAGCTGCCCCAGCCACTCGTGGACGAATGTCTCTAGTTCCCGGTAACCGTTGCCAGGTCCCAGGATGCGGTAGAGGCCAAGCTCGTCGAAGAACGTCGTGCCGTAGCGCTCGCGGGAGTGGCGGCGCACTTCCAGGGCGCGCTGCGCCTCCTCGTAGTGGTGGGGGATGTCGTCCAGAGAGTCGCACGGGGCGCTCACTCCGATCGTCCCGGACCGTGTCCCGGTCTCCCGGGCGAGCGCCTCGTACAGCGCGCGGGCGTGCGGCCTGTCGTCGGCGACCAGGACCACGTGATCGGAACGCGGGGTCAGCAGCGACCGCATGCCCACGGCAGAGGCCGCCCGGCCCACGGTATGCGCGAACGAATCGTCCGCAGGCCGGTTCGACCACTGCACCACGACGATGTAGTGGCTGCGGTGCAGGTCGTGTCCGACTGCCTCGGACCGGGCGTAGGCGCTCGCGTCGTCCGTCCCTGCCAGGAGGTCGTCGACCAGCTCGCGGTGCAGCCTCAGCTCCACCTCGGCCAGGTTACGCAGGTGCGCCAGCTCCAGGGCGAGCGACGCGGCGGCGTGTTCCAGCGCGAGCACGGTGTGCTCATCGGCCTCGCCCCGGGCGTCGACCAAAGCCAGCACGCCCAGCATCTCGCCGTGCGGGCGGACCAGGGTGATCAGCCGGTCCTTTATCCGCACCGGCCCGACCTCCCGGGCAGCGGCGTGCAGCATTTCGTTCTGGCGCACGGGGTCCGGTTCCGGATAGGGATCGGGGCGGCTGGGGCCGGTCCAGGACCTCAGCCGGCCGAAGCGGTCCTCGACCAGTGCGGGGAGTCCAGTGAGCTCGTGCAGTGCGCGGGTGATGGCTTCCTCGCCGCCGCCCGAGGCAGCGACATCGGCCATGAGCGCGTGAACAGCCCGCTGGTACCCCAGCTCAGCCACGACGGAGATCAGCTGCCGCTGGAGGGCTGTCCGTTCCTCCCGCAGCCGGTGCAGCTCCCGCGCGTCCTCACGTCGGCGGCGGTCTGTGAAGGCGACTGACAGAGCAGCAGCGGTGTGCCGGACGAGCGTGGCGAGCAGGGATCGCTCGGCCTCGGTGGGCCGGGAGCGGGACGTCACCACGAGGTAGCCGTGGAGTCCCTCAAGTCCGCGCAGCCCCAGGGCCCGGCCCCAGGGCCAGCCGGGTACGGTCACAGGGCCGTCTTGCCCGGCCAGCTCCCGCACCGTCCGGTCCACGGCGGCATGGATCTGCCCGCCCCTCGGGCCGGGGACCAGGTCGCCGTCCACCCTGAGGTATCCGGCCTCCGCGCTGTATGGCCCCGCGGCGGCTATGTGGTCCATGGCCAGGCGCAGGATCTCGCCTTCGTCCCGAGTGTCGAGCAGGGCGCTGGAGAGCACCATCAGTTCGTGGAGGGCATGGTCGGCTGGAGTCGGAACGGGGGGGCTGGGCTCTCTCCGCGCGGCCGTTGACTGCCGCCCGGCGCTGCCCCGCGGAACGCTGCCCTCCCGGTCGGAGCGGCGGCGGTACAGGTTGTGCACCCGGCTGCTGGCCATGGGATTGCTCCCTTCCCCCAACAAGCCCTCAGAAAGTGAATACGACCCTTCCTGTACGCCCCTCCGACCAACTTACCCGAGATGTTCGGAGCCTTCTTCTCGTGCTCGCGGGGTGACGGGCTCCGTTGTTTTTTGCCCTGCCGGGCGCAGGCGTAGAGCCGCTTGGTTAGGCGACTCTGGGGCGTGCGGGTGGCGCCATGCGCACCGGCAGGAAGGACTGGGCGATGCTCGAGAAGCCTCGGCGGCCCGTAGACGCGTACGAGACGTACCAGGGAGTCGAACACACCGTCGACCACGTTTCGGACCAGGGGTTTCCCGTGGAGAGGGTGGCCGTCATCGGCCAGGACGTCCGCCTCGTCGAGCACGTCATCGGCCGGATGGACTACGGCTGGGCCGCCCTGCACGGAGCGGCGAGCGGGGCCCTTCCCGGTGCGTTGATCGGCTGGCTCTTCGGCCTGGTTGACTGGGTGGACCCGCTCGTCTCCGCCCTGCTCGTCGCCCTCTGCGGCGTGATTTTCGGAGCGATCGTGGGCGCGCTGTTCGGTCTGCTGCTGTTGCTGCTGTACACCCTGCGGGGCAGCCGCCGGGATGACGGTGAGGTGCGGCGGCCGGATCGGGCGGGTCCTGCGGCTTCGGATCGGGGTTTCGCCCCCGTCCGCTCGATGCAGCCCAGCCGGTACGTCGCCGGCGCTGGTGGTCCGCAGCCTGCCGAGCAGCAGTACGGCCTCGTCGGCGACCGCTTCGTCCGGACGTCCCGCCCGTACCTCAACGATCGGATCCGCAGCGTCGGCGCAGGCCGCCGCATCGGGAGGAGTTCCTCATGGCAAAGGCAGTGGGCATCGACCTGGGCACCACCAACTCGGTGATCGCCGTGTGGGAGGGCGGCGAGCCGTCCGTCGTGCCCAACAGCGAGGGTAACCGTACGACACCGTCCGTGGTGGCCTTCACCGACACCGGGGAACGTCTGGTGGGCCAGCTGGCCCGGCGCCAGGCGATCCTCAATCCCAAGGGCACCATCTACTCGGCCAAGCGGTTCATCGGCCGGCACTTCGACGAGATCTCCGACGAGGCCAGGGCGGTGGCGTACGACGTGGTCGAGGGCGACGGCGGGGCGGCCCGCTTCAAGGTGCGCGACAAGCTCTATGCGCCTGAGGAGATCAGCGCACAGGTGCTGCGCAAACTCGCCGACGACGCATCCAAGCAGCTCGGGGAGCGGGTTACGGAGGCGGTCATCACGGTGCCCGCCTACTTCAACGATGCTCAGCGCACCGCCACCAAGGACGCCGGACGGATCGCGGGTCTGGAGGTGCTGCGGATCGTCAACGAGCCCACGGCGGCTGCCCTCGCGTACGGCATGGACAAGAAGCAGCACGAGACCGTCCTCGTCTTCGACCTGGGCGGCGGCACCTTTGACGTGAGCATTCTCGACGTCGGCGACGGCGTGGTGGAGGTGCGCTCCACCGCCGGCGACAGCCACCTGGGCGGCGACGACTTTGACCGGCGTCTGGTGGATTACCTCGCGGACGACTTCCAGAAGGACAACGGCATCGATCTGCGCAAGGACCCGCAGGCGCTGCAACGACTGTTCGAGGCGGCAGAGAAGGCCAAGACCGAGCTCAGTTCGGTGACGCAGACGCAGGTCAGCCTGCCGTTCGTCACCGCCGACGCCTCGGGCCCCAAGCACCTCACCGACTCGATCATGCGGTCCACGTTCGAGCAGATCACAGGCGACCTGGTGGAGCGTTGCCTGGGACCGGTCCAGCAGGCAATGGCCGACGCCAAGGTCGGCGAGAGCGACATCGACGAGGTCATCCTCGTAGGCGGCTCCACACGTATCCCAGCGGTCCAGGCCTTGGTCCGCCGGCTGACCGGCGGCAAGGAACCCAACATGAGCGTCAACCCCGATGAGGTCGTGGCCCTGGGCGCCGCGATCCAGGCCGGGGTACTCAAGGGCGAGGTCAAGGACGTCCTGCTGCTCGACGTCACACCGTTGTCGCTGGGCCTCGAGACGCGCGGCGGAGTGATGACGAAGATCATCGAGCGGAACACCACCATTCCGGTGCGCCGCAGCGAGACCTTCTCCACCGCCGAGGACAACCAGCCGGCCGTCGATGTGGTGGTCCTCCAGGGCGAGCGCGAGAGGGCCGCCGACAACCGGGTGCTCGGCCGGTTCCAGCTCACCGACATCCGGCCGGCGCCGCGGGGCGAGCCACAGATCGAGGTCACATTCGACATCGACGCCAACGGCATCCTCAACGTCACGGCCCGCGACCGGGACACCGGCAAGGAGCAGGGCATCACCATCAGCGAGAGCTCCAACCTGGACCGCAGTGAGGTCGAACGCATGGTCCAGGAGGCCGAGCACAACCGAGGCCAGGACCAGGCGCTCCGCGAGGCCGTCGACGCCCGCAACGAGCTCGACGCCGTCGCCTACCAGGTCGAGAAGCGCCTCGCCGAACTGGGCGATGCAGCGCCCGCGCACGAGAAGGCACGCGCCGAGATGCTCGTATCCGACGCCCGGGCGGCGGTCAAGGAAGAGGCGGACGTGGAGCGCGTACGGGCCTTGACCTCCGAACTCCAGCAGGTGCTCGCCGGGCTGGTGGCCCATCAGGGCGCCGCCGCCACGGGCGGTTCCGGCCAGGACGCCGCCACCGGTGGTCCCACCAGTGGCGTTGACGGTGGCGACGATGTCATCGACGCCGAGTTCGACAAGGACTGAGGCGCGCCATGCCCAGCCACCCCCAGGAACCCGACCGGGCCGCGTCG
Organism: Streptomyces sp. NPDC057486; assembly: GCF_042802415.1. NCBI lineage: Bacteria > Bacillati > Actinomycetota > Actinomycetes > Kitasatosporales > Streptomycetaceae > Streptomyces > Streptomyces sp. NPDC057486. Next base: position 58,479 of record NZ_JBHVEE010000004.1, read on the forward strand.
GATCCGGTCGAACCGGTCCCGGAAGGCGCCGTACGCCCTCCTCGCGCGGATTTGCCGCAACCGGACCCGCCGCCCCGGCCGGAAGCGGCGAACGACGAACCGGGACCCGACGCCGCCGGCCCCGCGCCTGCCGAGGACGAGTACACGACCGCGATCCAGGAACTGGAGGACCGCTGGCGGCGCGCGCTCGCCGACCTCGACAACCTTCGCAATCGTCACGCTAGGGAGCTCGAGCGGGAGCGGACGGTCGAGCGTTCCCGTACGGCAGCCGCCTTCCTGCCCGTCTTGGACAACCTCGAACTCGCCCTGACCCATGCCGGAGCCGATCCGGGCGCGATCGTGGAAGGCGTCCGGGCGGTCCGTGACCAGGCGGTGAACGTCCTTGAACTGCTCGGCTACCCGCGGCACGCGGAGACAGGCGTCGTCTTCGACCCGGCCCGGCACGAGGTGGTCGGCGTCGTCCAGGACCCCGACGTCGAGCCGGGCACCGTGGTCGAGGTGTTGCGCCCTGGCTACGGTGACGGCGAACGGCAGCTCAGGCCCGCCGCCGTGACTGTCGCGAAGCGGGAGTGACCAGTCATGGCACGGGACTTCTACGAGGTGCTGGGCGTGTCGCGTACCGCGAGCCAGGACGAGATCCAGCAGGCATATCGCAAGCTCGCCCGCAGGTACCACCCCGACGTCAACAAGGACCCGGGGGCGGAGGAGCGTTTCAAGGACCTCAACGAGGCCTACAGCGTCCTGTCGGACCCGAAGACCCGGGCCCGTTACGACCGCTTCGGCGAGGACTTCCGCAAGATCCCCGAGGACTTCGACGAACGGGTCGCGGCCGGAGCGGGCGGCGGCTTCCGCGCTCGGAGGACCGCGGGCGCGGGCGGCCCCCGTGTCCGATACGCCACCGGCTTCGGCGACGACTTGGGCGCGGAGGGCATCGACATCGAGGACCTGTTCGGCTCCATGTTCGGAGCCGGCGCCGCCCGAGGTGGCGTCCCCGGAGCGGACCAGGAGGCCGAACTGCCGCTGACCGTCGAGGAGGCGTACCGAGGCGGCCGTCGCAGCGTCACGCTCGCCGGTCCCACCGGGCAGCCGCGGCGGTATGAGGTCGAGGTGCCGCCAGGCGTCACCGACGGGCAGCGCATCCGGCTGGCGGGCGAGGGCGGCCAGGGCAGTGGTGACGCCGTCGCGGGCGACCTGTACCTGCGGGTGCGTATCCAGCCCCACGCCCGGTTCCGGCTGGACGGCCGCGACGTGCACGTCCAGGTCCCGGTCGCCCCCTGGGAGGCGGCCCTGGGTGCGACCGTGCCGGTGCCCACGCCCGGCGGTGGCACGGCCAAGGTCACGGTGCCCGCGGGCTCGTCCAGCGGGCGACGGCTGCGATTGCGCGGCGAGGGCATGCCGAACCCGCGCGGCGCGAACGGCGACCTGTATGCCGAACTCCGCATCGTGGTGCCGCCCACCGTCGGCGACCGGGAGCGCGAGCTATTCGAGGAGCTCGCCGCCACTTCCTCGTTCGACCCCAGGAGGACGCGATGAACGACCGACCCGCGGGAGCGGCAGGCATCGGCCGGGCCGGCGTGGGCGACCGCCCGGTACGGACGGGCACCGACATCACCGCCTCGACGGCTGTCCGGTACGCGCTCGTGCCCGCCCCCAGGCTCTCCCTGGACGCCGTGGCCCGTCGCTCGGGCCTCCACCCCGATCTGATCCGCCGGTTCGTCGCCCTCGGCCTGGTCGACGCCGAACGCGACGGCGCGGGGCGCCTGGTGTTCGACCCCACGGCCCCGGCAGTCCTCGCTCGCATCCAGCGGCTGCGCTCCGGGCTCTGCCTCAACTACGCATCCATCGGCCTGGTGCTCGACCTGCTCGATCGCATCAGCCTGCTCGAAGCCGCCCTGCGCGGCCGCGGCCCGAGGAGTGAAACACCCCCATGGACATGAACCGTCTCACCCAGAAGTCCCAGGAAGCCCTCCAGGAGGCCCAGACCGCGGCCGTCAGCATGGGGCACACAGAGGTCGACGGTGAACACCTGCTGCTCGCACTTCTCGATCAGGAGGACGGTCTGATCCCACGGTTGCTGCAACAGGCCGGCACCGAGCCGAAGGAACTGCGCGCGGCCGTGCAAGAGGAACTCTCCCGCCGTCCGAAGGTCACCGGTCCCGGCGCGGCACCCGGCCAGGTCTTCGTCACCCAGCGCCTCGCCCGCCTGCTCGACGCCGCCGAACGGGAGGCCAAACGTCTCAAGGACGAGTATGTGTCCGTGGAGCACCTCCTGCTGGCCCTGGCTGAGGAGAGCTCTTCAACCGCCGCCGGGCGACTGCTCAAACAGGCCGGCATCACTAGGGACTCGTTCCTGAGCGCGCTCACCCAGGTCCGCGGCAACCAGCGCGTCACCTCCGCCAACCCCGAAGTGGCCTACGAGGCTCTGGAGAAGTACGGCCGCGATCTCGTCACCGAGGCCAGGGCCGGCAGGCTCGACCCGGTCATCGGCCGGGACGCCGAGATCCGCCGCGTCACCCAGATCCTCAGCCGCAAGTCCAAGAACAACCCCGTCCTCATCGGCGACCCCGGCGTCGGCAAGACCGCAATCGTCGAGGGCCTCGCCCAGCGCATCGTCCGCGGCGACGTGCCCGAAGGGCTCCGCGACAAGATCGTGTTCGCCCTCGACATGGGCTCCCTGGTCGCCGGCGCCAAGTACCGGGGCGAGTTCGAGGAACGCCTCAAGGCCGTGCTCAGCGAGGTCAAGGCCGCCGAGGGGCGGATCCTGCTCTTCGTCGACGAGTTGCACACGGTCGTCGGCGCGGGCGCCGCCGAGGGGGCCATGGACGCTGGCAACATGCTCAAGCCGATGCTCGCCCGCGGCGAACTCCATATGATCGGCGCGACCACCCTCGACGAGTACCGCAAGCACATCGAGAAGGACGCCGCCCTCGAACGCCGCTTCCAGCAGGTACTGGTCGACGAGCCGAGCGTGGAGGACACTATCTCCATCCTGCGCGGACTGCGCGAACGCCTCGAGGTCTTCCACGGGGTGAAGATCCAGGACACCGCGCTGGTCTCCGCGGCCACCCTCAGCCATCGCTACATCACCGACCGGTTCCTGCCCGACAAGGCCATCGACCTCGTCGACGAGGCGTGCGCCCGGCTGCGTACCGAGATCGACTCGATGCCCGCCGAACTCGACGAGATCACCCGCCGCGTCACTCGCCTGGAGATCGAGGACGCGGCTCTGTCCAAGGAGACCGACCCCGCCAGCAAGACCCGCCTGGAGGAGCTGCGCAGGGAACTGGCCGACCTGCGCGGCGAGGCCGACGCCAAACGCGCCCAGTGGGAGGCCGAACGGCAGGCGATCCGCCGCGTGCAGGAACTGCGCCAGGAACTGGAGCAGGTCCGCCACGAGGCGGAGGAGGCCGAACGCGCCTACGACCTCAACCGCGCCGCCGAACTCCGCTACGGCCGACTCCAGGAGCTGGAGCGCCGACTTGCCGCAGAGGAGGAGCAACTGGCGGCCAAACAAGGGCAGAACCGGCTGCTGCGCGAGGTCGTCACCGAGGAGGAGATCGCCGAGATCGTCGCCGCCTGGACCGGCATCCCCGTCGCCCGCCTTCAGGAGGGCGAACGCGAGAAACTGCTGCGCCTCGACGAGATCCTGCGCGAGCGCGTCATCGGCCAGGACGAGGCCGTCAAGCTCGTCGCCGACGCCATCATTCGAGCCCGCTCCGGCATCCGCGACCCTCGCCGCCCCATCGGCTCGTTCATCTTCCTCGGCCCCACCGGCGTCGGGAAGACCGAGCTGGCCAAGACCCTCGCCCGGACCCTGTTCGACTCCGAGGAGAACATGGTCCGCCTCGACATGAGCGAGTACCAGGAGCGGCACACCGTCAGCCGGCTCATGGGGGCACCGCCCGGATACGTCGGCTACGAGGAAGGCGGCCAGCTCACCGAGGCCGTACGCCGCAAGCCGTACTCGGTCGTGCTGTTCGACGAGATCGAGAAGGCGCACACCGATGTCTTCAACACCCTGCTGCAGATCCTCGATGACGGCCGCATCACAGATTCTCAGGGCCGCACCGTCGACTTCCGCAACACCGTGATCATCATGACGTCCAACATCGGTTCCGAGCACCTCCTCGACGGCGCCACCGCCGAGGGCGAGATCAAGCCGGAAGCCCGCGCCCTGGTGATGGGCGAGCTGCGCGGGCACTTCCGCCCGGAGTTCCTCAACCGCGTTGACGACATCGTGCTGTTCAAGCCGCTCGGTGAGCGGCAGATCGAGCGGATCGTCGAGCTGCAGTTCGACGAACTGCGCCAGCGGCTCGCCGAGCGCCGCATCGCGGTCGAACTCACCGACGCGGCCCGTGAGGTGATCGCCCACCAGGGCTACGACCCGGTGTACGGGGCCCGGCCGCTGCGGCGCTACATCTCCCACGAGGTCGAGACCCTGGTCGGGCGCGCCCTGTTGCGCGGCGACGTCCAGGACGGCGCCACGGTCCGGGTCGACGCCGAACACGGAGAGCTGGTTGTCACCTACGACCAGCCCGAGGACGGGAAGGGAACGAGGGCGGCATGAGCACCATGCAAACCACCAACGTCACCTGCCCGCACTGCGGGCGCACCAACCGGGTACCGGTGGCCGCCGAGGGCCGCCCCAGGTGCGGCAAATGCAAGCAGTCTCTGCCGTGGATGGCCGACGCGGGCGACGACGACTTCACCGAGGTCGTCGAGCAGGCCACCGTGCCCGTCGTCGTGGACCTGTGGGCCACCTGGTGCGGCCCCTGCCGCATGGTCAGCCCCGAGCTGGAGAAGGTCGCCACCGATCTCGCGGGAAAGATCAAACTGGTCAAGGTCGACATCGACAAGAACCCAGGCCTGGCGCGGCGGTTCGAGGTCCAGGCCGTACCAACGTTGCTGGTCCTCGACAAAGGACAGACCATCGCCCGGCAGTCGGGTGCCGCACCTGCCCCTGCCCTGCGGCGGTGGTTGGAGCAGTCGATCGCGGGCCGCGAACCGGCCGGGAAAGGATGATCGGCCACGACCGTACGGACCGCCCCCCTCACCTCGTACGCCCTGTCACCCCGCGCGCCCCGGGGTGCGAGGAATGCCTGGCCACGCGGTCCTCCTGGATTCATCTCAGGCTCTGCCTGACCTGCGGCCACGTGGGCTGCTGCGATTCCTCGCCGAACCGGCACGCCCGCCGTCACGCCGCCGCCCGACGGCCATCCGATCGTGGCGTCGCTGGAGCCCGACGAGGACTGGCGGTGGTGCTTCGTCCACGAGGCGTTCGTGTGATGCCCGGCGACGAGGCGCGGCCGGGCGCAGCGCCTGCGCCGGTCACCAACCTGTCCGGACAACACACCAGGCCCCTGCCTGCGCGGGTATGGCGCTGGAGCTGTGCGGCGCCCTACCCGCGCAGGCAGGGGCCTGAGCTGCGCTCGGTATCCACCGAAGTCAGCGTTTGCACCCGGGGCGTACCGGCGCCACGGCCGCGCCCTCCAGCCCTTGCAGTCATCGATCAGGAGGCTGCCACTCGAACATCAAAATTGTGGCGTCGTCGCTGAGTTCGTTGTGCTGATGCTCGAGGACGGCATGGATGAGCAGGCGCAGTACTTCCGGGGCGCTCTGCCCTGCTGCGGTCGACCGGATGATGTAGTCGGTGAAGCGCTCCAGTCCGAACTCTTCGCCTTCCTCATTCCGCGACTCGACGACGCCGTCCGAGTAGAGCAGTATCCGGTCACCGGGTTCGAGGCTGACGTCGTGCACCTGACGGGTGGTCCCGGCGAGACTGGCGGGAAGACCCAGAGGAGGCTCAGGCTGTCGCTCCAAAGCCTTATGGAGCAGGCGGTGCCGGCGGATGAGCAACGGAGGCGGGTGGCCGCAGTTGCACCATCGCAGCACACCGGTGCGCATGTGCAACTGGGTGAAAATACCCGTGCAGAACTGCTCCGGAAGCCACTTCGCCAGTGCCTCGTCCACGGTGCCCGCGAGTGGGCCCAGGTCTGCCCCGCTGCGCCGGGCGTGACGGCAGCCCGCCATGGCGACAGAGGTGGCAAGCCCGGACGCCAGGTTATGCCCCATGCCGTCAAGGATCGCGGCGTGCAGAACGTCCTCGGTGAACGAGTGGTCGAACGCATCGCCGCCCAGTTCGTACGCAGGCTCCAGGACCGCCGTCGAAACGACTCGCCCGGTGCCGATCGACCGGGGAGGAAGGAAGGCCCTCACCATCTCCGTAGGAAGTTCCATCGGTCTGGTCCGCATGCGCTGTGCGATGGCGTCGCTGTAATTACGCTTGGATGTGATGATCAGTGCCAGGATCAATGCCATCGTCCGGCAGCGCCGTAGCTTGAGCCCGTCCAGGGTGTCCATGTTCAGTTCGAGGACGCCCAGCCGTTCCGCCCCGTCGGCCAGGGGCATCCACACGTTCAGCCCTTCGGCGTGGTCTTCTTCCGCTCGGAGAGAGCCGGTGCGGTAGGCCCATCCGGCAAGGGAAGCGTCGAGCTCGAATTCCGGCTCGCCTTCGACGAGCGGCAACAGCAGTCTTTGCTGGACGTCGACCAGATAGACAACCGCCCGGCGCACACCCATGGCCTCGGCAAACCGGTTCACGACCACAGGCAGTTCTGCAGGTGATGCCAGCTGGGCTGCTCTGACCAATTCCTCCAGCAGCCGCTCCCCGGGCCCGACGGACATGTTCCTGTCCATGCCTTCGATGATCCCTGCGAGGGCGAGCCGCCACAATCTGAGCTCTCCGACACCCGAGACGTGGGCCGATCAGCTGGGGTGCTGGGACTTGCCCATGCGGATCGGTCCGGCATCGGAATCGGCTGAAGACGCGATCCGTCGATCCAGGCCGGCTCGACCGCGGCCAGGTAATCGGACGCCTGGGCCTGGCAGGCCAATATAGGAGAGGCCAATTGGCCCCGACATGCGCATGCGTTCCCGCGCCCCGTCGGCCAGGCTGAGTGCGAAGCACAGGGGCCGGGAGCCACCCCGGCGCCCGCAGCCGGAGGTTGCCGTTATGACCGTGATGTCCATCGCCAGGTTCGAAAGGTTCTTCCGCGCGGCCGCGGGGCTGAACGTCGACAAGAACGATCTCAAGCGCTACAGCGACTTCGTCGACGCCAAGCTCTACGATCTGCTGACCGTCGCCCAGGCCACTGCCAAGGCCAACGGGCGCGACATCATCCGGACCTGTGACCTACCGATCACGAAAGGCCTGCAGGAGAGCATTCACCACTTCCAAAAGATCGACCAGGAAGTGGAACTCAGGCCGATCCTAGAACAGCTCGCCACCCACCCCGCTCTGGACCGCACGCCCGACGAGGAGACCGAGGCGGCCTATCCGGACATCATCGGCGGACTCAGCGTGGCCCTTGCCCAAAGCTTCAAGATCCTCCATCCCGACCTGAAGAACCCCCAGACCCAGCACTGGGACGAGGCCCGAGCCGTCTTCGACCTCCTGTTGTGAGTGGCGACCGGACGAGGCGGTGTAGGCCACGGCCAAACAGCGTCAGCGCGCTCTGCTTCCTCGCTGCCGGAACAATCCCGCCGCAGCCACGTGGATCTCGTCCTGCGGTGGAGCGCAACGCCCGGCGCCCACGTTCCAGGAGTTTCGACGAATGAGAACTCCTATGGCCAAGGCAGTCGGAGTCGACCTCAGCACTACCAATTCCGTGATCGCCGCGTGGCAGGTCGGAGAGGTCGCGGTCATCCCCGCCTCCGCGGGCAGCCTGATCACCCCGTCAGTCGCCGCGTTCACCGACACTGGCGAACCCCTTGTCGGCCAGCTCGCCCGCAGGTGATCCCTAACCCCAGGGGGACCGTCTACTCCGCCGAGTGTTCCACCGGCCGCTGCTTCGACGAGGTCCCCGACGAGGCCAAGGCTGACGGCTTCGACACCGTCCCCGACGAGCACGGCAAGGCGCGCTCTGCGCGCCGGAGAACATCAGCGCGCTGGTGCTGCGAAAGCTCGCCGACGACGTGGGCAACGCGTGACGGAGGCGATCATCACCGTGACCACCCATTTCAACGACGCCCAACGCGCGGCGCGCCAAGGACGCCGGACGCATGGCGGGCCTCGACGTGCTGCGCATATCAACGAGCCGACCGTGCCCGCACTCGCCTTCGATCTGGATAAGAAGCAGCACGGGACCGGGCTCGTCTTCGGCCTGGGCGGCGGTACCTTCGACGTCGGCGATGGCGTGCTCGATCTGCGGTCAATGGCTGGCGACAGTCGCTTGTGCGGCGACGGCTTCGACCGGCGCCTGGTGGGCCACCCTCCCGACAAATTTCAGCAGGAGAGCGGCATCAACTTGCGCAAGGACCCGCATGCGCTGCAGTGGGCTGCGGAAAAGGCCGAGACCGAGCTGAACTCGGTGACCCAAACACCAGCTCGCCGGCGAGCTCAAGCACGTCGAGGTCGACATCTCCGGCGCTCGCGCAGCGGTTCCAGGTCGTGGCCGTGCCGACACTGGTTCCTGCTCGACATGGGAGCGGAGATGTCCCGCCGGGCTGGTGCCGCGCCGCCCCGGTCCCGGAGCTGTGCCGCTGTGGAGGAGACCATCGCGGGCCGCGGCTGAGCAGTCCCGCCCACGGAAGGAGAACTCTGATGGCCACGATTCCTGACCCGCACATGGCGATGGTGCGCCCAGTGACGCCGCGTACCCCGGAGGGCTGCGAGGAGTGCCTAATGGAGCGTTCCCCGTGGGTGCACCTGCGGCTCTGCCTCACCTGCGGGCACGTCGGCTGCTGTGACTCCTCGCCCCGCAAGCACGCCAGGTGGCACGCGGGCAGCGCCGGTCACCCCATCGTGCAATCCTTCCAGCCGGGAGAGGACTGGCGCTGGTGCTACGTTCACGAGGCCATGGTCTGATGAGCGCGGCCGAGCACAAGCAGAGTGCGGTCCGCGAGACACCGGACCGATACGGGGCGTTCCCGCGCCTGACACCGGAGCAGTTCGAGGACCTGACCGCGCACGGTGAGCGCCGCAGGACCGCCGAGGGCGAGGTGCTGTACCGCGAGGGCGAGCCGTTCCGGGAGTTCCTCGCGATCCTCAGCGGGACCGTCGAGATACTCCACGACCTCGGCGGGCCCGACGAGCGCACGGTGGCGGTGCACGGACCCGGCAGATTCCTGGGTGAACTCGGGTTGCTGGAGGGCCAGACGGCGTTCAACACCGCCGTGGTGCGCGAGGCGGGCGAGGTCCTGGCCGTGCCGGTGGAGCGGCAACGCGCCCTGGTCGGCCGCGACCCCGCCCTCGGCGACCTGATCCTCCGCGCTTACCTGGGCCGCCGGTATCTGCTCATCGGCCTCGGCGCCGGCTTCCGGATCCTGGGGTCGTGTTATTCACCGGACACGCTGCGTCTGCGTGAGTTCGCCGCCCGCAACCGGCTGCCCCACCGCTGGGTAGATCTGGAGAAGGACAAGGAGGCGGAGGCGCTGCTGCGCCGGTTCTCCATCCGTCCCGAGGAGACTCCGGTGGTCATCTGGAAGGGCGAGCGGGTGCTGCGCAATCCGAGCAACGCCGAACTGGCCCGGCTCATCGGGCTGCCCGCCCCCTCGCCGGAGGCCGGGCGGTGCGACGTGATGGTGGTCGGTGCGGGCCCCGCGGGACTCGCCGCCGCCGTGTACGGTGCCTCCGACGGCCTCACCACGGTCACCGTCGACGCCGTGGCCACCGGGGGCCAGGCCGGTACCTCGTCTCGCATCGAGAACTACCTTGGCTTCCCGTCGGGCATCTCCGGGGGCGAGCTCATCGAACGCGCGGTGCTCCAGGCCCACAAGTTCGGTGCCCGCCTCATGGTGCCGGCCCAGGTCAGCGGGCTCACCCCGCAGGACGACGAGTACGTCGTCACCTTCACAGACGGGTCCCAGGCCCGGGCGGGCGCCGTGGTGCTCGCCTCGGGCGTGTGGTACCGCAGGCTCGAGGTGCCCGGCCTCGACCGCCTGGAGGGCATCAGCATCTACTACGCGGCGACGGTCCACGAGGCCAGTCTCTGCCAGGCGGATCCGGTCGCCGTGGTCGGCGGCGGGAACTCCGCCGGGCAGGCGGCGTTGTTCCTCGCGAACCACGCGTCCAGGGTCCACCTCCTCGTCCGGGGCAGTGACCTCAACGCGGACATGTCGCGATACCTGGTTGACCAGGTGGAACGGCACCCGAAGATCGAGGTGCTGCTCCACACCGAAGTCCAGGGCGTCTCCGGGGAAGGGAAGCTGGAGTCGCTGACGGTGGAGGACAACGTAAGTAGTGAGCGCCGGGAACTGCGGGCCGCGGCGCTGTTCGTGTTCATCGGGGCCCGGCCGCGCACGGAATGGCTCAGGGGCGTCCTGGCCCTGGACGAGAAGGGCTTCGTCCTCACCGGCGCCGACGCCCAGGCGGCGGCCGACGCGACCCGGTGGGCCTCGCTCGGCCGTGGTCCGTTGCTGCTGGAGACCACCCTTCCCGGGGTCTTCGCCGCCGGCGACGTCAGGAGCGGCTCGGTCAAACGGGTGGCCTCGGCCACCGGTGAGGGTGCCATGGCGATCCGCCTCGTGCACGAGCACCGAGGAAAGACGGGAAATCTGGTCCGCTCCGCTGGCCCGTAGGGCGTCGGCCGGTGGCGGGCCGGTCCGTGTCCCCGTTCGGCCGGGCGGCGATGCTCATGGAGATGTCCCGCTAGAACCGACGCCGCCTGTGGACGGCGGCAGCCTGAGCGTCAGCTGATGCTGCGGCAGATGTCGCGGCCGGAGCGAGGCGAGTGCAGGGGGCCGGACACCCACCGACGGGAGACGCCCGGGCCGCGGCCCGGGCGTCACAGGGCGATGACGTGGAGGTCGACCAGGTCGAGCAGCGCCCGCAGGGCCGAGCTGGGCCGCCGGGTCGACGACGTGCCGAGATGCATGCTCCAGCGGAGCATGGTGCCGTGGACGTCCAGGACTTGCAGGCCGGGGGTGCGGGCAACGGCGAACGCGGGCAGGAAGGCGATGCCCAGACCGTGCCGGACCAGTGCCGCCCCCATGTCGATGTCGGGCACTTCCAATGCCACCCGGCGTACGACGCCCGCCACCGCGAACGCCCGGTCGACCACCTCGCGGTTGCCGTATCCCGGCGGGAAGTCCACGAAGGGCTCCCCCGCGAGGTCCGCAAGTGCCACCTCCCCCCGCTGCGCGAGCGGATGGGCGGCGCTCACCACCAGGACGAGCGGCACGGTGGCCAGCTCCCGTGCGTCGATCCCGGCGGGTTTGTGCTCGGGCAGCGACAGGAAAGCCACGTCCAGGTCCCCGCTGAGCAGTGCGTGCGCTAGTCCCGCCGATCCGGTCGTCGCCAGCCGCAGCCGGACGTCGATCGCCGGATGCCGCGCGTGCAGCTGCCCGAGGAGCGCAGGCAGGTCCACTACCTCGACCGAGGCCATGGCGCCCACATTCACCGTGCCGCTCAGCGTGTCCTGTGCGGCGCGCGCGGCGTCCTGGGCCGCCTGGGCGGCGTGCAGGGTGGCCCGAGCCTCCGGCAGCAGCGCCGCGCCCGCCCCGGTGAGCCGGACCTGCTGTGACGTGCGCTCGAACAGCGCGCAACCGAGCTCGCGCTCCAGGGAGCGGATCGCGGCGGACACCCCGGACTGCACCACGTGCAGCCGTCGGGCGGCACGCGTGAAACTCAGCTCCTCGGCGACCGCGATGAAGTGCTCCAGCTGACGTAGCTCCACAGGAGAAGTATCACTCGCATTGCTCGAGCCCAGCAAAAACATTCGTTGGCACTGATCCTGGCTGGTGAGGAGAATGGAAAGCGCCATCCACTTCCGCCCGAGGAGGGGTACCCCTGCCTGCCGTTCCGACGCCGCTGAGCCGTCCCACAGCCGACGCTCCCGACGACCCGACCCATCCGATCCCAGCACCCGTTCCCGTCGACCTGCCGCCCTGCGCCCCCGCCCGGCGTCGTGCCTCGCACACGACCGGCTTTTGGTTCGTGGCGGTGGCCTTCACCGTGCTTATGGCCTTCGGTACCGCGCCGACCCCGCTGTGGCCGCTGTACGAGGCCCGGGACCACTTCGGCGCGACCACGGTCACGGTGGCGTACGCCTCGATGGTCGTGGGCGCAGCGGCCGCCTTCCTCGGACTGGGACACCTGTCGGACCGGCTCGGCCGACGGCGCGTCATCGTTCCGGCGCTGCTGGTTGGCATCGTCGCGTCGGTCGTACTGATCGCGTGGCGGGACCTGCCGGGGCTGATCGCGGGCAGGATCCTGAACGGCGTCGGACTGGGGTTGATGGCCTCGACCGCGACCACGTACCTGCACGACCTCCACCACGAGGCCCGTCCGGAACGGACGGGTTCGGTGCTGCCCGGCATCGTGGCCACTGCCGCCAACCTCGGCGGCCTGGCCTCAGGGCCCCTGGTCGCCGGTGCCGCCGCCGAGTGGCTTCCCACGCCCCTGATCACCGCCCAGGCGATCTTCACGCTCGCCATGGCAGTGTGCCTGGCGCTGGTGCTGTCCACCCCGGAGACCGTGGACCTGGAGCTGCCCGCGGCCGAACCGCCCAGCAGGTTCGTCCTGCGCCCCGGCGGCGGGCGGACGTTCGGCGCGGCCGGCGCGCTGGGCGCCTTCGCCTTCGCGATCCTCGGCCTGATCTCCTCCCTCGGGGCGAGCGTGCTCCATGGCACCCTGCACACCGACTCGCACCTCGTGGTCGGCTTGTCGGCCTTCCTCATGTTCGGTTCCGCGGCGGCCGCCCAGATGGTGCTGGGCCGCCTCCCACTGCCCCGGGTCCTGACCGTGGGGGCAGTGGTATTCCCGGTCGGCCTGGTCCTGTGCGCCTTCGCCCTCTACCACCCGGCGCTCTGGCTCTACCTGGTCGCCGTGTCCCTGTCGGGAGCCGGCTCCGGGCTGCTGTTCAAGGGAGGCGTCGAACGTGCCGTTTCAGTGGCCGAGCCCGCCTCACGCGCGGGGGTCCTCGCCGTGTTCTTCGTCGTCGCGTACCTGGGAATGGGCCTGCCCTCCGTCCTGTTCAGCATCGCCCTGCGGCATTTCGCCGTGCAGACCGCGATGATCGGCTTCGCGGCGGTCCTCTCCTGCGGCGCCGTTGTGTCGGTCGCCGTCGCGTTGCGCGACCGCGCACCCGGTCCCGGCGCGCTCTCGGCGCAGTCCTCTCGCCCCTCCTGACCTCCCTGCGGCGCATGCGACACCGGTTGTCTGGGAGGCGCGGACCTGGGTACTCGGTGCCGGGCGCGCGTGACACGGATCGATCCACGGCAGACGGGAGGCCAGAGATGTCTGCGGAATCGGCCAGAACGATCGCGCTCCCCTCCGGTGAGGAGATCGCGGCGCTCGGGCAGGACACCTGGTAGACCGCCTGCAATGGGTGACGAAGACGTCCATGCTCAAGACACTGGCGTCGAAGCACAGATCGACCGTCACGAAGATGGCCCGCAAGTACAAGGCGACCATCGACACCCCGGACCCGGCTGACCGGTGCTCAACCCTCGCGCCGTCGTCAGGAGCGCGCTAGCCGGGCCGCGAGATAGGGCGCGGTGGCGCTGCGGCTGGCCCTCGCCACCTTGGCCGGCGGGCCCGCCGCGACCACCCGCCCGCCCGCGTCGCCGCCGCCCGGCCCGAGGTCGATGACCCAGTCGGCGGTGACGATCGTGTCCAGGTCGTGCTCGACGAGGACGACCGTGTTGCCGGCGTCGACGAGCCGGTGGAGCTGTCGCAGCAGCAGCGCGATGTCCGAGGGGTGCAGCCCCGCCGTCGGCTCGTCGAGCAGGTAGAGCGCGTGCCCGCGGCGGGCTCGCTGCAGTTCGGTGGCCAGTTTGATGCGTTGCGCCTCACCACCGCTGAGTTCCGTCGCGGGCTGGCCCAGCCGCAGGTAGCCCAGTCCCACCTCGCGCAACGTCTCCAGACTGCGGGAGGCGGCCGGGACGGCGGACAGGAACTTGGCGGCGGCGTCGACGGACAGCGCCAGTACTTCCGCGATGTTCTTGCCGCGGTAGGTGACTTCCAGCGTTTCGGCGTTGTACCGGGCGCCCTGGCAGGTCGGGCACGGCGCGTAGGTGCCGGGCAGGAACAGCAGTTCCACCGCGACGAATCCTTCGCCCTGGCAGGTCTCGCACCGTCCTTCGGGCACGTTGAAGGAGAACCGCCCGGCCGAGTAGCCGCGCGCCCTGGCCTCGTCCGTCGCCGCGTACAGCTTGCGCACCGCGTCGAACATCCCCGTGTACGTGGCCAGGTTGGACCGGGGAGTTCGGCCGATGGGCCGTTGGTCGACCCGGACCAGCCGGTCGAACGACTCGACCCCCGACGCGTCCTGGACGTCGACCTCCAGCTGCGCCTCGTCGGGCTCCTCGGGTACGAGTCCGAGGTGGCCGCGGACGACCTCAGCGAGCACCTGCGTCACCAGCGTCGACTTTCCGGAACCGGACACGCCCGTCACCGCCGTCAGTACACAGAGCGGTACGTCGACGGACACGTCGTGCAGATTGTGGCGGGAGACGCCGCTCAGGTGCAGCCAGCCATGCGGTGTGCGCGGGCGGTGATCGAGCGGCTGGGAACGCCCGAACAGGTACTGGCTCGTGGCCGACTCCCCGACACGCTCAAGACCGGCGACCGGGCCGCTGTAGAGCACGCGTCCGCCGCCCTCACCCGCGCCGGGGCCGATGTCGACCACCCAGTCTGCCCGCCGTACGACGTCCATGTCGTGCTCCACGACGAACAGGGAGTTGCCCGCCGCCTTGAGGCGGTCCAGCACGTCCAGCAGCGGTTCTGCGTCAGCCGGGTGCAGGCCCGCGGAGGGTTCGTCGAGAACGTAGACGACGCCGAACAGCCCCGAGCGCAGCTGGGTGGCGATCCGCAGGCGCTGCGCCTCGCCGGGCGACAGGGTCGTCGAGCGGCGCCCGAGGCTGAGATATCCGAGGCCCAGGTCGAGCAGTACGTCGACCCGCGCGACCAGATCGCCGCAGATCCGGACCGCGACCTCGGTCGTCTCCCCGGATCGGGCGGTCGACGTGGTGGCGTCGGCCTCGGACCGCCCCGCGACGGGCCGCAGCAGCGCCACGACCTCGGTGAGCGGCATCGCGTTGATCTCGGCGATGGAACGTCCGGCGAAGGTCACGGCGAGCGCCTCGGGCCGCAGTCCGCTGCCGTGACACTCGGGGCAGGGGACACTCCTGACGAACCGGAGCGCCCGTTCGCGCATCTTCTCGCTCTTGGAGTCGGCGAGGACGTGCATGACGTGCTTGCGGGCGCTCCAAAACTTGCCCTGGTAGCCGTAGTCGACGCGGTCCTCCTCCGGCTCGATGTACACGGAGGGCTGCTCGTCCGTGTACAGCAGCCAGTCCCGGTCCTTCTTCCTGAGCCGGCGCCACGGTCGATCGATGTCGATCCCCAGGCCGCTCACGACACTGCGCAGGTTGGCGCCCTGCCAGGCGCCCGGCCAGGCGGCGATCGCCCCCTCGCGGATGCTCAGCGAGGGGTCCGGGACGAGCAGGTCCTCGGCGACGTCGTGCACGACGCCCAGTCCGTGGCACTCCGGGCAGGCGCCGGCCGCGGTGTTGGGTGAGAACGACTCGGCCTCCAGCCGCGCGGCCCGGGGCGGATAGGTGCCGGCGCGGGAGTACAGCATGCGCAGCAGATTGGACAGCGTGGTGATGGTGCCGACCGTCGAGCGCGAGCTGGGCGACCCGCGTCGCTGCTGCAGGGCCACGGCGGGTGGAAGTCCGGTGATTTCCTGCACGTGCGGTGCGCCGACCTGTTGCAACAACCTTCGGGCGTACGGTGCTACGGACTCGAAGTAGCGCCGTTGGGCCTCCGCGTAGAGCGTGCCGAACGCGAGCGAGGACTTGCCCGAACCGGAGACGCCGGTGAAGGCGACCATCGCGTCACGCGGAACGTCGACATCGATGTTCCGCAGGTTGTTCTCACTGGCGCCCCGGACATGCACGAAGGGGTCGGCCGCGTCCTTGTTCACCGTTCCTGATTACCTGATCGCACCGGGAACCGCGCGACAGGCGCCGTCACGCCCGTACCGCCTGCACGTGCTGGCAGGGGCCAGCGTGTCACGCGGCGTCGGCGATACCTCGGGGGCATCCTGTGGGCACGGGCGGTCGGGGGGCAGCCGACGAGAAGGAGTCATGCGGGTGTCGTCTCAGGGCGTTACGGTCGTAGCTCTCCTGGCGGATCCGGATGCGCCGACGGAGATCGCGCATCGCATGGCCCAGATACTTTCCACTCGGCTTGCCGACAAGTCGGGCCAGGGCCGACGTTTCGACGTCGAGGTGGTCAGTGAGCCTTTCACCGCAGGGACCGAGGACCCGCCCACCTTGATGCGCCGGATCATGGACCGCGGAAGGGCTGAGAATTGGGACATTGTCGTGGCCCTCACTGACCTTCCGCTGCACTCTCACGGGCGCAAGCTCGTTATGGATGTGAGTCACGAACACGGCTTGGCGCTGCTGTCTCTTCCTCCGCTGGGGGGCTTGCGTCTGCAGACGAGGGCCCGGCGGGCCGTGGAAGAAGCCGTGCTTGGCTTGGCGGGTCCGCGGGCCACCGGGGCTGAGGGACCTCCGCAGAGTGAGCCGCTTCTGGGGCCCTTCGTCAGTCGCCTCGCGCCTGTTCACCCGGGCCCGGTCGGTGAGGAGGAGACCGCTGATCTTCGGTACGTCGTCAGCGGGCCGCGCGGTTACCTGAGGGTGCTCGTTGGTATGGTCCGCGCCAACCGTCCGTGGCGGTTGGTGCCGGGCTTGTCGAAAGCCCTGGCGGCCGCACTCGCCACGGGAGCAGTCGCCACCGTGAACTCCACCGTCTGGGGCCTGGCCGAGTACCTGAGCGCGCCACGCCTCGTGATCGCGATGGTCGGGTCTGTCGGGCTCATGGTCGGCTGGCTTATCGTCGACGCGCAGTTGTGGCATCGATCAACAGAGGTCTCGCCGGAGGCGAGGCAGAGGGCGAGGCTCTACAATGCCTCGACGGTCCTGACCGTGGGTATCGGGGTGCTCGTCTGCTACGTGGGTTTGATGGTCATCAACTTGGTATGGGCGCTGTTCATCATCAACGGCCAAGTGTTCGCTTCCGTGACACGGACTCCGTTGCATGCCGCGGAATACTTGACGTTGTCATGGTTCGTCGCTTCGGTCGCCACGGTGGGCGGCGCGCTGGGATCGGGCTTGGAGAGTGACGAGGCGATCCGGGCAGCCGCCTACTCCAAGCGCGAACAGGAACGTCGCCACATGCTCCAGGACGACCACGGTGCCTAGCTGGTAACGTGAGTTGTAGATGCGTCGTTGGTTGGCGGTCGTCCGAGTCTGAAGATTCCGCTGGTGAATCGGGGCGTGACTTTCGCGTCATCGGCCGACGGGGACTCGGACGGTACGCCGCCGGAGCGCCGGGGTGGGCTGGCAGTGGTGCCACCGTTCCATCTGAACCGGGTGAACTGCCCACAGAGGCATACCGGTGCCACGGACCCCGTCCTACCAACTCCCGGGAGTCAGGTGCTTTGCGCCGTCTCCATCCCTGCCGTGCTGCGGTCATTCCGCGGCACCAAAGGAAGCCATCATGAAAGCAGCGGTATATGAAGGCCCGCGAACGGTCGCAGTGAAGGACGTACCGGACGCGAAGATCGAACACCCCTGCGACATCATCGTCAAGATCACCACCACCAACATCTGCGGTTCGGACCTGCACATGTACGAAGGCCGCACCTCGTTCGAGTCTGGCCGCACCCTGGGACACGAGAACTTGGGCCAGGTCGTGGAGGTCGGCTCGGCCGTCCGCAAGGTCCAGGTCGGCCAGTATGTGGTCCTGCCCTTCAACATCGCCTGCGGCTTCTGCAAGCAGTGCGAGCGGGGTCTGACCAACTACTGCCTGACCATGCAGCCGGAACCGGCCCTCGCCGGAGCCGCCTACGGATTTGCCGACATGGGCCCCTACCAGGGCGGCCAGGCGGAACTGCTGCGCGTGCCCTACGGCGACTTCAACGCGCTGCGTCTGGGCGAGGACGCCGCCGACCGGCAGACCGACTATGTGATGCTCGCCGACATCTTCCCCACCGGCTATCACGCCACCGAGATGGCCCACGTCAAACCGGGCGACCAGACGATCGTCTTCGGGGCCGGTCCCGTCGGTCTGATGGCGGCCTACTCAGCCCTCCTCAAGGGTGCCGGCCGCGTCTGGGTAGCCGACCACCAGCCCGACCGGCTGCGCAAGGCGGAGGAGATCGGGGCCATCCCGATCAACACCGCCGAGCAGAAGCCGGCAGAGGTCGTCAAGGAGGCCACCCTCGGTCTGGGCGCCGACAACGGCTGTGAGTGCGTCGGCTACCAGGCACACGACCCCAAGGGACACGAGGACGCCAGCCTCACGCTCAACGGACTGATCGACTCGGTCAGGTTCACGGGCGACATCGGCGTGGTGGGCGTGTTCCTGCCCGAGGACCCCGGCGGTGCCGAGGCCCAGGGGAAGCTGGAGGCGCAGGGTAAGGTCCCGATCGACTTCGGCCTGATGTGGTTCAAGGGCCAGCACATGGGCACGGGGCAGGCGCCGGTGAAGAGGTACAACCGGGCGCTGCGGGATCTGATCGCCGGCGAGAAGGCAACGCCGAGTTTCGTCGTCTCCCACGAACTCAGCCTGGACGAGGCCCCCACCGCCTACGAGCACTTCGACGCCCGTGACGAGGGCTGGACCAAGGTGGTCCTGCATCCGAACGGACACGGCAACGGCCACAAGCGGTAAGGGACCCGAGGGCCGCCGTCCCGCCTGTCCCCCCGGACCGGCCCGGGGGAACAGGCGGCAATCGCCCCGGCTCCGGCCGAGGCTGGACGGTCGACGATCGCCTGCGTTCCGGTCGGACCTGAACCAGCGGCGATCGCCCCCGCTCCGGCCCGGTACGACGGACGGTGGCCGCCCAACAGTGTCCGCAGTGGTAGTACCCCGTGCCAGGGGCTGCGGCCGCCAGCCTGTTCCTGGGCCCGTGCCGGAGGCTTCGTTGCCCGACGGCTCCCGCACCTCAACCAGGCCGACGCGACCCGGCAGGGCGTTCCGGCTAGGCTCGCACCCGTGACGTGGCTGCGGGCCTTCGGGGAGATCGTGCGATCCGGGCTCACACTCGAGGAGACGCGGCTGGAGCCCCTGCTCGCGCTGCGCACGGCTGCTGGGGTGGCGATCGTCATCGGACTGGCGCTGTGGCTGGTTTCCCCTGCGTACGCCGCGTCCGCCGCCCTCGGTGCCTACTCCGCGGGTGGGGCCACCTTCCAGCGCACCTGGCGTCCACGCAAGGTGATCGCGCTTGGCGCGGGCGCGGGTCTGGCGCTCAGCACCTTCGTGGGCTACCTGGCCGCGGGGCGACTCGTGACGTTCCTCCCACTGCTGACCGTATGGGCCTTTGCCGCGGGGATGGCGTGGGCCGTCGGATCGACCGCTGGGATCGTCGCAGCGACGACCGTCGGCAGCATGCTGGTGACCATCACCCTGCCCACGAGCGTCGGGCGAGCCCTGGAGCACGCCGGGATCATCGCGCTCGGAGGCGTGGCGCAGTCCTTGCTGATCTTGCTGTTCCCGATCCGCCGTTGGGGGGCACATCGTGACGCGCTCGCCGACGCCCTGGCCGCCGTGGCGGACTACGCCCGCCGGCTGCGGCACGACCCGACCGCCCCGTTCGACCCGGAGCCGTTGATGACGGCCCGGGACGCGGCCGCCGTGACGCCATCACAGGCCCGCACCCGGCCCCCCGTCCTCCACGGCCCCCGAGGACTCGCTGAGCGCATTCGGCCGGTCGTCGCCGCGCTCGCCGACCCGGACGTCGGCGCCCCGGCGGAGGGACCCGGGCGGGACCGCGCGCGGGAGTTGCTCGACGCGGCCGCCGACGTCCTGGATGCGGCCGCCCGTTCGATCCGCCGCGGCACTCCCGCCGAGGTGCCGCCCGGGAGCGCGGACGTCCTGCGCGTCGACGAGAAGCACGAGGTGCTGGAGGGCCCCGCGCGGCAGACTGCCGAGCGGCTCGTGGAACTGCTCGGCGAGGCGGTGGAGATCGCCGGCAGCGGCGGCGCGCGCGGGAAGACGCCCACGCTGCACGGCCCCGCGGGCGCCCAGTTCCTGGTGCGCCCGACAATGTTCCGGCTGGTACCCGTCGTCGTCCGGGCGGTCCGCTGTGAGCTCCGACGGGACTCGCCTGTCTTCAGGCACGCCGTCCGCCTGGCGGCGGTGGCCACGCTCGGCTATCTGATCGCCGCCCGGCTACCCCTGGGCCACGGCTACTGGGCGCCCATCGCCTCGGTGATGGTGATGCGGCCGGACTTCCACCGGACGTACGCGCGTGCGGTGGCCCGTCTCGCCGGCACCCTGGCGGGGGTCGCGCTCGCCACCGGGATGGTGCGGGCCCTGGGCCCAGACGCTCATGTGTTCGGCGCGCTGACGGTGGTCTCGGCGGGCCTGTCGTACACGCTGATCCGTACCGGCTACGCCTACTCCCAGTGCTTCACTGCCGCGTACGTCGTCTTCCTCCTCGGCATGGGCGGCCAGGCATGGGAGCAGACGGTCCCGGAGCGGGTGGTGCTCACCCTGCTCGGCGGGGCCCTGGCAATGCTGGCGTACGTGGTGTTCCCCGCATGGGAGACGCCCCGGCTGCCGGGCCGGCTTGCGGACTGGCTCGCCGCCAACGGCCGCTACGCGGCCGCGGTGCTCCGCAGCTACGCCGAACCGACCCGGGAGCATCGCGCCGATTTGCGCAGGGCCCTGCTGGCGAGCAGGGAGGCACGTGCCGCCTGGCAGGAGGCCTACGACCGGGCGAGGCAGGAACCGGTCCGCCCCAGGGGCCTGACGTCGCGCGAGGCGGAGGAGGCGCAGGAGGCGCTCAAGGGGTTCGGCCGGGCGGCGATGCTCATGGAGAGCCACGTCCCGCGGGCCGACAGCCGTTTCGTCCCCGAGGCGGAGCGGCTCGCCGAGGCCCTGGAGGCGGACACCGCGCAGGCGGCAGTCGACGTGCGCGAGCACAGGAATCCGGACTGGGGGCGCGTAGAGGAGGCGCTCCACGCGTGGGAGGGCGCCGCCGCCGAGGACCGGAGCCCGGTGATGCGGCGCGGGGCGGAACTACAGAAGCGGGCCTTGGAGGACCTCACGACGGCCGTGAGCCGCACACCCCTGGAACGGGACGTCGGCTCCGCTCGCGAGGAGCAGCGGGTGCGGGCGGCCGTGGAGGCGGAAGGTGACGGATCAGGACCCGCGCACCGGGGTGGGTGACGGCGCCGGCGACGGGGAGCGCCCCGCCTCCTGGAGCGGGAAGTAGTCTCCCGGCCGTGTCGAGCGCCGCCATACGTACGCCGCTGTCGCCATCACGAGGATCAGCCCCGCCAGGATGAGCAGTTCGATCCCCTCGACGTTCCACCGGAAGGACTTCTCCGCCTCGGCCGTCACGATGAGCACCTTGCGGATGCCGGCAATCAGGCCGACGACGAGGAACGGCTCCGCGTCGAGGGTCTGGTTCCTGATGGTCAGGCGGACGGTGTGGAGCAGCTCGGCCACGATGAACAGCACAAGGCCGTTGTCCAGTGCGGAGAGAACGACCGTATCCTCGCGGTACGGCCCCTGGATCGACCTGGTGACGTCATGGACGACCCCGACAGTCAGGAGCCCCGCGAGCAGTACGAGGAGCGCCGCGACGACGAGGTGGATGCCGTCCTCGATGAGTTGCAGGAGGCCCTGTACCCGGCCGCCCTCGATCTTCGGGAGAGTGGGTCGCACAGTCAGCATGCTAGGGCCTGTTGCGAAAATGCTGGTCACAGACATGCGGGGTCGGTCGTGTTGTGCTTTCACGCTCCGGTGAATCGTCAGGGTGCTCCTACGGTGGACAAACCTCCGACCTGCCGCATCCGGCGGCCCGACGCGTCTGATCTCGATGAGTGCGTCGACGTGCTCGCCGAGGTCCACGACGGTGACGGCTATCCGGCGAACTGGCCTGAGCGTCCCAGCGAGTGGCTTGTGCAGCCTTCCCTTTCGCGGCCTGGGTGGCGGAACTGAACGGACACGTGGTCGGTCACGGCCCTGAGACTGAACCGCCACCAAGTGATCCGAAAGAGAGCTCCTAGCCCTGTTCCTTAAAGACCTGTTTTGCAGACCATATGCGAGCGCATTCAAGTTACTCAATGAGGAGAGTGTCCGTAGCGTCTTGACTGCCACGCGCTTGGTCGCAGGCGAGTGCCAGGCGTCCGCCGTAGTGCTCAAGGCGCTTAACCAGCAAGCCTTTCTCTCCACGATGGCGGTAGGCGGCCTGGAGGAGTTGGTTCACGCTGGCGACTACGGGCGTGGTGTCGCGTCCGGAGTTCCGCAGAGCATTGAGAACAGGGCTGTGCAGATAGTCGCCTTGAGTTACTCGGGCCCAGAGCAGTGCGGTGGCGGCTGTCGGACTCGGCGAGGTCGGTCCGCCTCTCAACGTCTTGAACCCATCGCAGAGCGCCCCCCAGGCGGTGTCTGACAGATGCCAGGAGGACAGTGTGCGGCGCCGGATGGCGTAGTCGATCCGATGGGGATCGGAGTCTAGGGCGTAGGCGACCTGTTCGACAGCTCGGTCGAAGGACGCCCATGATTCCAGGGGGTCCAGTACCCGCTTGAGGATCTTGAGGCTCTGCTGCGCTGTGGTCCAGGGCATTCCGAGAGCCTCAGCGCACTCCGGCCAGGTGCCGCCTGCTGCCATCTCGACGAGCTTCAGTGATGCGGCCCTTCGCAGGTGACGTGTGTTCCAGTTGGTGATCGGCCCCACGCGATCCCGTAATTCGGCGAAGTGGGCTTCCGACCATGCTGTGGGGAGCAGTGCCGGGATGTGCTCGGTGCCGAAGTGGCATGTCCGTGATGGTGCGCGGAGTTTGGGGTTGCGGTGGCCGCCGGCGTGATAGAAGCCGTTGATTTTGCGGGCCAACGCGCCGGCAAGGACTGGTGAGAAGTCCATCCGGCGGAACCCGGCGGCCAGGTTCGGCGTGAGCCGTTCGAATGCGGTGCGGGCCAGCGGTTGAATCCGATCCCGGAAGTCCGTAGCGCCTTCATCGCGGTGGCTTAGCAGTTCGGCGGCCGCAGTGAGGAGGGCCGCGGCCTGGGCGGCATCGTCCGGGGCAGACCACGGGCTGGACGACCGAGGGCCAGGGCCGAGAGGCTGATTCAGCTGCCGGACGATTGGCGTGGCATGGCTGTTGATCAGAGCAGAGAGATGCGTGGAGCGGACCAGATCCGCCCCCAACGGCCAACTGAACTTGACCAGATGAGCGACAGCGACCAGATCGAGGAAGAATTGGCGGTCCTTTTCCGTGGTCTGAGGGGGAGCGGCGAACAGGTGCTTGTCGAGATGTAGTTGCAGGGCGAGAACGCGATCCAGGTCCTCGGGCGTCATCGCTGGTGGGCTCCCGAGAGAATGATCGAGTCGTGCTCCGCAACAGCGGTTGGCCTCGCCCGCGGTCAAGCGTGTCCCCAGCAGTGGATGGCGGCATTGTGCGGGATGGAGCCCGATTGCCGCGCGCTGCATGAGCAGGCCGGAGCGCTCGGTTCCGGGGGGACGGTTGGGCAGGTTGTCGCACTGCGGGCAAGTACTGGACAACAGCATCGAGTGCTCGGAGCAGGCGAACACAACAGGAAGGTGCCAGCGGAGTTTCCAAGCGCCGCCCAGCGCGCTCTGCGCGGGACTTCCGTCGCCCGCCAGACACTTGGGACAGTAACGGCTGGACAGACTGATCGCCCAACGCCGTTGTGCGGCGGCATAATTGCGGCCGCCGTCCAGACGGGTCGTAGCTAGCGGTGCGTACGTGCGGGTGAGCCCCGATCCGGCAAGGGTGAGGGCCTGTGCCTCGGTAGAGGAGAGCCGCGTGGCTTCGGCGAAGACATCGGCGAGCCGCGGTGGCAAGGCGAGCAGATAGTCGGCGGGCAGTCGATGATGCATGGTGCTGAGCCCACACAACAGGCCGATGCGGGCTGGCGATCGCTCCAACCGGTAGGCGAGTCGGAGCAGGAATCCGGGAAGAGATTCCTGAGGCAGGGGGACCAGGCTTCGGGCCAGTGGGCGAGGCGTCATAGCCGCTCTTGTGGATGGTCGACGGTGGCTGTCGCGGCCACCTCCGTTCGCAGGATGTCTGTCACGTCCACGTGCAGGGGGCGCCCCAGGTCACAGGTCACCCCCAACTGACCGGCGTAGCGTTTGAGTAGCCGTCGTAGCCAGAAGCGAGGACTGGTCTGTGATAGGTCGGAGTGGTCGTACCAGGCGGCGAGTGCGGCCAGCTTCTCGGCACCCTCCACACGATTCGGAGGCCGAACCACAGGGCACTGGCTGCGTTCGGCCTGGGTGACCTCGCTCCAGACGAGGACGGTACCCAGGGCGGAGTCCATGCCGCTGCTTAGCATCCGGTAGAGGGGGCCCTCTTCCCGAAGCCTGATCCAGTCGCCGTGCGGAAGGCGCCAATCCTCCAGAAGGTGACGGCGCTTGGCATAGTTCACACGTTCCTCGGCGCTGTCGAGTTCGTGCGCGATGCCCTCGACGACTTCCTCGAAGGCAGGCCACAGGCCAGCTGGGTTGATGCGGTGTCCCAGTACCTGGAGGGTTCGCCGGCCAGAGCCGGCGCTGATCCCGAGTGCGGGGGCGCATTCGCCCCAAGTAGTGCCGGTCAGCAATTCGGCGAGCCGGAGGGGTGCGGCGCGGCGCAAGGAGCGCTCAGTTGTGCTCGTGTAGGCGGGCACTCGACGGACAAATGAGGCGAAGTGCTTTTCGAACCAGGCGCGGGGCAGGAACGAAGGGATCTCCTCCGCGCGGTAGCAATGGTTGTGCGATACGGCACGCAGCGCGATTCGGGTCTGGCCCCCGTGTACCCGACGGGTCGTCGCTCGCGACAACGTCGTTGAGATGCCACCGACACGCAGGACCGCTCCCGTGTAGGCACGATTGCCGTTGAAGGCCTCTTGGACGAGGGGACGGACGCGAGCCCGCAGGGAAGATATTTCCATGTCCCCCAAAAGCCTCTCGGCGGCCAGAAGGAGAGCGCCGCATTGGGCTGAGTCGGCGGGGGCGGTCCGAACACCGACCAACTGCGGTCCCGTTCGACTGGTTCGTCTTGGTACGAGAGCAGCGATGGGAGCCGCGTGTGCGTCAACCGCTGCAGCGAGAGTGGCCGAGGGGAGCAGGTTCTCACCAAGCGGCCAGCTCAGCTTGACCAGGTGTGTTGCGGTGATGAGATCGGAGAACGCGGCTGTTTCACTGCCGAGTTGCTGGGCTGATGCGAGGCGACTGTTGAGGCGTTGCTGCAGTGACAGCAGCTGGTTGATGTCGTCCGTGGGAAGGTCGCTTCCGGCACGGGGAGGCGATTCATCCAGTCTTGCACCACAAGGCGAGCTCTTCCTGCTGGTGCGATGGGGAGACCGGTTGTCGGGGGTGGTGCGGCACTGAGCCGGATGAAGCCCGGCGAGTTGTGGATTCTCGAGCAGCCCTGAACTATGGCGCTCCAGGCCGTGGAGGAGCCGCTCGCACCTGGGACAGACCGATTCCAAGAGTCGTCGATGGGTCAAGCAGGCGAAGACGACAGGAAGGTGCCAGGCCACCTGCCACGCTCCGCCGAAAGCGTTCTGGACGCGACTGCCGTTGCTTCGCAGACACTGGGGGGCAGAAGCGACTCGACGCGCTCATCGCCCAGCGAGCACGTGCCGCGAGCGCAAGTTGGGGGGAGCCCGAACGGAGCGTGTTCAGAATCGGATACGTTTCCGCAAGTGAGGCGAGAGTCAGCGCATGCACTTCGCTCGGGGCCAACCTGGTGGCATGTGCGAAGAGCTGAGTGGGCTCATCTTCGAGTTCGCGAAGATAGGGGTACGGGATCGTGCCAGCCCCGAGGTGCAGTCCGCACAGCTCTGCGGTTCGCAGCGGCGATCTGCCCAAGCGGAATGCCAGGCGTAGGAGAAAGCCGGGTAGGGATTCTCCAGGAAGCGGAGCGAGGCTACGCGGCAGGACGCGTGGCTCCAGGTAGCTCACCCCGCCGACTCCTGGGCGGGGCCGTCATCGTCGAACACGGTGTTGCGGCCCTTGGCCTTCGTCGTCGGTTTTGGCTTGTGCGACGGGATATTGGGCTGTTCGCCGGACTCGGCGTCGAGGTCGGGCATGTCGCCAGGGGTGACGGTGACCTGGTTGAGCAGCTCTTTCGTCAGTCGCTCGCTCTTGTCCTCGATGGCGAGACGCAGGCCGCGCTGGATGAGCTTCTCCAGTACGCCCACGATGCCCCCCGTGCGGCGGAACAGGTACTCCGGCATATCGCCGTCGGTGAGCAGCCCTGTGGTGTCCGTCAGGAGCCGCATGTGGCCCTCGAGGCCGCGGAGGTGGGTGATCCAGGCCGCCATCTCCTTGGCCGTGCCGTACCGAAAAGGGCCCAGGTCGACCACCTGGAAGCGGCGCTCGTGCTGGCTGGCGGCGTGGTCGTTGGGGCTGCGGCCGCGGTCCTTGACCGGTGGGTAGATCCATTCGTTCGTCTTTGGGTCACGACTGCCCTCCCGCAGCAGTCCTGAGGTTGGTATGCCGACGCCGACGAGGACGAGGGTGACGGGCATGCTCATCATCTCGCGGATCAGGTCGAGAACGTCCTGGTCGGCTTCCCGGTGGAGCTTGAGGCGGGTGATGTCGTCTATCACGAGCGCCTTCGTGGCGTGCTCGATGATGGCGATCTTGACCGTGCGGACCAGATCCTCGAGCCGCATGCGCTTGTAGTCTTCGCCGTAGAAGTCGAGGATGCGCTGGCAGGTGGAGATGGGGGTGGCTTTCACCGGGCAGCGCACGTAGGCGACCGGCATGATGAGATCGCGGGTACCGGGCATGGCGTCCGGGTTCATGTAGTTGTGCAGGTGTAGCCACTCCTCCATGAAGAGAGCCATCGCCTCGCACACGGTCTCCGTCTTGCCCTGGGCACCGTCCCCATTGACCATGATGCCGCCGCGGGTTCCGGCCTTGTGGCTGAAGGCGCCCTCCTCGACCCGGGCCCGCACCGCGTGGGCGACCCGCTCGCTCATTGGGGTGGCCTCGATCGGCAGGCTGCTGTGCGTGGCAAGCCGGTGCAGGTTGTGGATGCGCTGCTGGCGGCGCGTCTTGAGGGCAAACTCCTCCGCCGTGAGCACGGGAGCGGGGATGAAGTCCTTCCGAGTTCGGCACCAGCGCTCGAAGCCTTCCCAGGTGGTGCGGTCCACCGGTGGGCCGGGCAGGAACGACGGATTGCTGTGATCCAGGCTCACTGACTGGCCTCTTCCTCAGCGGTGGCGGACGTCGCACCGCGCTGCTCATCGTCGAAGTCGTCGTCGGGCAGCGCCATGAGGCTTGAGGCGCGCAGGCGTTCGGACAGGTCCGGTGGCGGTGCCGGCTGTACGGGCACGGCGGCCTCTCGGCGGCGTTGGCGTTCACGGGTCACAGCGTCTTCGCCCTGCTGGGCGCGCTCCTTCCAACGCAGGGGGATGACCCTGCCGTGATCGGATCCGGCTCGCGCTGTCGGCACGGTGACGACGGGTGGTGGCGAAGCCTGCCTCTTTCTCCTCTTCTTGTCCGTGGCGTCCGTGGCGTCCGTGGCGGCTGAGGGGCGATCGGCGGCTGCCGCGGCAGCCTGTGCCATCTCACGGGCGTGCTCCGTGCGTTCCTTCTTCGACAACTGTGTCGGCCATTGTGAGACCGGGATGTTCCTGCCGATCAACTCGAGCAGTATGGGGAGCAGTTCGGTGTCGGCCTTGGGTGCGAGCCCTCGCCTGCGCAGCTCTCGCATGGCGTCGCGTACCCGGGCGTCGCTGAAAGCCGGCATCTCGCCCTCGTCGGGCAGACCCACCCAGCGGAGCGTGTGCCAGTCGTGTGTGCGCGGGTCCTGGAAGAACACGAGGCACGGATCGCGCGGATCGCGGTGGATGACGTACTTGTTCTTGGCCCGGCCGCCGCGACTGGAGAGCTGCCCACGGTAGGGATCCAGGGCCGGGCCGTCGTACCACAGGTTCTTGATCTTGACGCCGCGCTTGCCGTGGATCATGACCCGGTGCGTCGGCAGGAGTTGGTAGTAAAGATCGGGGGACGGGATCCGCAGCGCGAAGCCGCCCTGGTGCATCGATGCGGCGAAGAGACTGTTGGGGCTGTGGTCACCGCCCGGGTCCCAGCTCGGCGCGTAGGAGTCGAATCGGCGGTTCTGCCAGACCTTCACGATCCAGGTGGCGATGACGTGTTCCATCTCAGCCACGGTCAGGCAGGCATCGGCCTCCGGATCCGTGCCGCGGTCGGCCGTGTCCACGCCCTGGTAGCCGAGCAGTTTCGCGAATAGAAGTGACTGGACGCCGCCGAAGGTCCGCTCCACGGCCTGCTTGTCTTGGGGGCGAAGCACGCGGCTGGGCTTGATGTTCGTTTTGATGATCCGCTGGACCTCGACCAGGTGGTGGTTTCGGTAGACGGAGCCGTGGTCCGTGGTGACCGTCTCGGGGGCGAAGAACGGCAGCCCGGCGACCTCGTGTCCGGCGAACTCGGCCACCACCATCCCAGGCAGGCCGGGGTAGGCCCACTCCATGTCCTCGCCCCAGTCCGGGCGCATCGGCAACGGCATCATCACGTCCCGCAGCACCATCGCCACATCGATCGAGGCATCCGAGACCAGGCTGAGCCGGAACGCCACGATCGAGTGGGTGTAGACGTCGAGCGCGAGGGTCAGATGAACCGAGACCGGGTCGCCGAACACATCTTCAAGGACCTTCACCGGGAGCACCGTGGTGTCCAGCGCCACCACCTGCCCGGGCCTGTGCACCACCACGTGCCGCCCCGTCGCCAGCTGCTGTGCCTTGGCGGCCGAGCGCACGTACCTCTGACGTGCTCCGGTGGAGCCGAACCACTCCCGCCACACCCTCTTCAGGGTGTCGTAGCTGGGGATCTCGACGTCCGCGCCGAACACCTCCCGCACGTACTGGTGGATGAGGAACTCGCGGTCCTTCGCCGTCAGCTTCGACCGGCGCAGCGTCTCGGTGCGCACCGCGAACAGCGCCTCCCGGATTTCCGCTGAGATCCGGCGTCCCGAGGCCTCCCGCAGCCACCGATCGTCCGCGAGGCCGATCAGCCCGCAGCGAAGGCCCTGGCCCCAGCGCACCAGGGTGCGAAAACTCACTTGGTGCAGAGCGTGTTCCTTCGCGCCGTCGGGGTCCTCGGCCGCTGCTTTGCGCAACTCCGCCGCCTTGGCGTGTCGACGCTGGGTGAGTGTGGTGGTCTCGGGGTCGTACTGCGGAAGCGGTTCGTGGGGCAATGCGGCCAGCGGATCCCCGCTACGGAAACCCGTGTTGACCTCGCGGACGTGGTCCAACCGGCGCATGACATTTCTGCGCTGCTCCGGCGTCAGGTCTTCCATCGTCTTGGGTTGCCTGCCCCGGCTGGCGGCCGGCAGATCTGTGCGGGTCCGGGTAGACGGACGGCAGTCCGGACGGTGGATCAGATCGCTGAGCGACATCTTCCATTGCGCACCCTCGTCGCTGATCAGCGTCAACCTGCCCAAATGCGGCAGGCACGACTCGATCCGCCACTCCTCACCGCCGATGATCAGTTCAACGCCCGGCGACAGATCCCACGACGTCGGTGCCGCGGTCGTCACTGCTGCCCCCGGGTGAGCTTCCGAGGAGCTAGCCGGACCAGGCGCTCATCCCCGTACGGTCCGGACAGATCCACCCCCAACTGCCGCCGCCACAACAGATGCAGCGCATGTGCCCGCGCAACGGCCGGGAGGGAGCACCGGTCCACCAACTCGCCGTACGGCATCGGGCCTTGAGCGGCGACCTGGTGCAGCTGACCCTGGATTCCCAGTACGTCGTCCAGCGGGCGCCGCTCCGCCGACATCGCGTCCACGGCACCCCGCACATGTGCTCGCCAGCGCGTCAGTACGGCAAAGCGCCAACCGGCCGACAGCGCGGCCTCGGCCGTCGCTGCGAACTTCAGGTTGTCCCTGGCGTGAATGCGACCAGCCGGGCGCACGTCCACCACGATTGGACCGCGGCGCGTCAGCAGGAGGTAGTCCGGCGTGTGATCCACCCTGCCGCCGTCGGCGTAGAAGCAGAGCCGGAACGGCTGGCAGAGCGCCTCAGTAAGATCGGCCGCGAAATCGGCGACCAGGAGCAGGCATTCCTCCTCGAAACTCTCGAAGCCGTGATGCCGATCCGTCGCTGTCATGTACTCAAGTCCGGGGCGGTGTTCCTGATCAGTCCGCCAAGTGAAGCGTCTTACGGGCACGGTCTGGGAGAGGTCCACCGTGTTCAGGTCCTGCACGGGGCAGGTCACAGATGCGCTCCGCCCATACTTCCATGTCGTTGTCCACCGGACCGGCCAACGATCATCGAGGTCCAAGTGAGCGGCGTGCGCGGTATGTTCGCGGTCCAAGTGCGCCAGATCTTCCAACGCGCAAGCATCGGACCAGACTCTTTCGCCTGATGGCGAAGGTGTCGAATCTGATGGGACATTCCCCTGATGCACACGGAACACAGCGCGTGCCGCCCCTCGTGCGTCGACCTGAACTGCCCAGAGCATCTCAACCATAGGGCGATCAATCTGGTGCCGGAGAAGCCTCCTCGAACGGTCACTCGAATGAGTGAAGGTCTGATCGATGGGGAGACGCGGTGGCAGCCTGCATGCTTGACTCCGGCGACAGACCAGCGAGCACGCCGCGGAGGAACCGAGCAATAGGAGTCGCCTGTTGGAGCTGCCGGGGAGGGCGTCGTCCGAGTCAGCAGGCCCGGACGACGCCGCGGAGATCCAGGCGATCACAGACGCCATGGTCCGCCTCCTCATCGGCGTCCCTGCCCTCCGCCGGACAGCTGACCGTGAAGTCCCTGGCACGCCCGGGACTGAAAGCCCGCAGCAGCGGTGTGCGGGCAAGAAGAGAGGGGCAGTGGCCAGGGTGTGGCGAGTGCCCCTTCAAGTTGAAAAGAGTCTATTACGGTCCGCGCCGGGAAGCATTTCACCCTGGTCAAGGCTGCCCAAGCCGCCCGCACCGCATCAACGGCAAGCCGCTGGACGCAAGACGCTCTAACGCGGCACGCCGAGTTGCCGGGATGAGCCGGGTCGAGCACATCACGCCGGACCTTGCCTGGCAGAGCGTCGAAAGCCGTGAAACCAGGCGAAGGTGCGCTCGACCATCCGATGGGAACTACGAGCCGACATCCACGATGGCGCGGACCTGGTCGCGGTAGATGTCGTGGTCGTAGCCGCGGTGGGCGAAGAGTGAGTCTGGTCTGCGGCGCGGACGGCCGACTCGGCCACGGACCGGTGGGACCGCGTCGACAAGGGGCAGCAGCCGGGTGACGTCGTTGCGGTTGCCTCCGGTGACGACGACCGCGAGCGGGGTGCCGTGCCCGTCGGTGATCAGGTGAGCTTCGATCCGGCCCGGCCCCGGTCGACCGGCGACGGGCCTGTGTACTGCCCCCTTCTAGGGCCCTGACGTGGGAGGAGTCGGCTGCGGAGTGGGACCATTCCAGCCGGGAGGCTGCGTTGATCTCGGCGAGCAGGACCTCGTGCAGCTGTTGCCAGACGCCGGCCTCGTGCCAGTCCCGCAGCCGCCGCCAGCACGTTCCCCCTGACTATCGGAAACCCAATCGGACCCTCCGAAGTCGGGGTAAGCGGTAGGGCAAGCGATGTTGCCACGGTCAGGCCCAAGGGCATCGCGATGGCGTCCATGAGTAGCTCTGCCCCACCCCGCGACAAGGAGGGGCCAGGCCCTGTCTGTCGCGCACCCGCCGGGCGCAAGTGTTCAGCCGCCCGCTCTCTCACATCGCGAGTCGCCCCGTTTCGCGGTAATCGACGGTGGTGGCACCGCTTGTGACCTGCGGTGTACTTATGTGCCAACTAAAGGAGCCCGCTTCGCGATGGGCAGGAGACTATTGTTGGCATCACTGCAGGTCAGAAGCGCCCTCGTGTGCCACCTGTCGTGCTCGGTCACAGTTTGCGCCGTCACAGTCTCCTTGCCGGCATGGACGAGGTCGGGGTCGACTTCGCCCTCGGTCGGGTAGCGGCCGGTGCCGAGAATGCCGTTCTCCGACTGCAGCACCAGCTCCCGTCGAAGGCCTCCACCGTCTTGGCCGGGGAGGTCACCTCGACGGTGCCGTCGGCGGCGTACTTCCAGGGGATGCCGCCCTCGGCGACCTGGGTGCCCACACCGGTGCGGGTGCAGAACGCCGCGATGCCGGAGCCGCCGGCGCGCATCCGCTCCGCGAGCGTGCCCTGCGGGGTCAGCTCGACCTCCAACTCTCCGGCGAGGTACTGCCGGGCGAACTCCTTGTTCTCCCCGACGTACGAGGCCACCACCCGGCGCAGGCGGCCCGCACCGAGCAGGACGCCCAGGCCCCAGTCGTCGACGCCGGCATTGTTGGACATCGTCTCGAGCTCGCCGACACCGGCCTCCAGGAGTGCCTGGATCAGCGAGGCCGGGATGCCGCACAGTCCGAAGCCGCCCCCGCGAGGGTGCTGCCGAGGGAATGTCGGCGACTGCCTGGGCGGCCGAGGCCACGACCTTGTCCATCACGCCGCCCCCGCGGTCGGGGCGAGACGTTCCCGCAGTGCTCGGGGAACCGGTGCCGGGCGGCCGTCGACATCGACGTGCACGACGGCGTGTTCGCCGCGCACGCAGACGCCGGCCGGGCCGGTGACGACCCAGGTGTAGGTGATCGAGCTGTTCCCGACGTGTTCGACCTCGAGGCTGACGGTGTACTCGTCCCCGGCCACGAGCGGCTGGTGGTACGAGGCTGCCGTAGCGCGACGCGGGAACCTGCCGATGTCGACGTCCGGAAGCACCGAGCGGTACAACGCGTGCTCGGTGTTTTCCGCCCACCGGTACGCGGCGGTGTGGTGGAACCGGCCGGAGGCATCGGTGTCGGACCAGGCGACGACGCCGGACGTGCTGTGGATGCTCACGCCGGCACCTCGTCGAGCTGCTTGAGGCCCAGCATGTCGCGCGCCTCGCTCGGAGTGGCGATCTCGTAGCCGAGTTCGTGAATGATGCGCACGGCGCGTTCGGCGAGTTCCAGGTTGGTCGCGAGCCGGCCGCGCGAGTAGTAGAGGTTGTCCTCGAGGCCGACCCGCATGTGGCCGCCGAGGAGGAGACCGTGGGTCGTCGCCGGGAGCTGGGCCGGCCCGATGCCTGAGACCCCCCAGACCGTTCCCTCGGGCAGGTGCTCCACGAGCAGCTGGAGGATCTTGGGGGTGTACGGGAGGCCGCCCTGAAAGCCGCGCTGGCCGCCGAGCACGATGTTGCAGTAGTACGGCGGGGAGTCCAGGCCCTCGGCGGTCAGAGTGGTGAAGTCGGACAGGATGTGCCCGAGGTTGAAGACCTCCCATTCGGGCTTGATGCCGCGATTGGTCATCTCCTCGAGCAGCCAGCGGGAGCGCTTCGGTGTCGTGGTGACGAGGTACTCCCGCTCGGCGGTGCTGGCCGTGATCGTGTGCGAGTCGAGGGTGGCCATCTCGCAGCCCACGCCCTCGATGCCCTTGATCCGTTGGTGCCAGTCCAGTTCCCACAGCTCGTCGCCCAGCCGGACCGGCATGTCACCGTGAATTCCGCCGCCGGTGGAGTTGTTGATGACGATGTCGGTCCGGGCCCGGATCAGCGAGTTGATCTCGGAGTAGATATCGGGGTCGCAGGTGGCCAGGCCGTCCTCGCGGCGGGCATGGACGGCCACGACACCGGCGCCGACCTCCCAGCAGCGGGCCACGTCGTCGGCGATCTCCTGCGGGGTGACCGGAAGGTGCGGACTCTGCTCCTTGGTGGCCATGCCACCCGTCGGAGCGATGGTCAGGATGATCTTGCGGCTCATCGGTTGTCTTCCGTGGTTGTGCCGGCCCGTTCAAGGGAGGCGAGGTCGAGTTCGAGATCGTGGAACGGCTCCTGGTCACCGCGGTGCACGTCGACCGCGAGCAGGGCACCGGTCCGCGGGCAGGCCCAGCCGGTGACCGTCAGGTCGCGGTGGAGGGGGGCGCCGACGGACGACGGGAGGGCCAGGGCGAACCGATGGGCTCCCTCGCGCCACCTGGTGGAGCCGGAGGAGAGCACGACGCCCTCGAGGGTGTGCACCTGGAACTGTCCGGTGTCCTTGTCCCGGACGAGGAGGAGTCGGTCGCCCAGCCGTACCGCGTCGTCGGGAACCGCCTCGGTGACCGCCACCGGGTCCACGACGGCGGTCGGTTCGACGCCGAGTCGGGCGGCACGCCGGTCCCGACGGGCGGCGGAGGTGGCGGACGTGTCGACCGAGCCGCCGTCCGCGGAGAGGACCACGCCGTAGGTCTCCCGGGCCTCCTCCTGGGTGACCACGCCGTAGTGGACGTCGTCCAGGACATCGGCGGGGGCCCGGTCGAGCGGGTCACCGATGCCGCCGCCGCCCTGCCAGGTCACCTCGAACAGGTCCGCCGGGGTCATCGGGAAGGAGCCCGGCTTCGGCCCGAGGTCCCGGGGCTGTTGCCCGCCGGCCCGGAAGCGCTGGCTGATCATGGCACCGGGCAGGCCACCGCCGAGCCCGACGGAGTTCGGCACCTCGGCGCCGTGCGTCATCACGAGTGCCTCGGCCTCCGGCACGGAGACGGTGACGCCGACCTCGGCCCCGAGACCCCCACGGCGGCGACCGGCCCCACCGGTACCGGCGGCGAGACGCCGGTACCGGTAGAAGAGCGGGGTCTTCTGCTCGTTGACCTCCACATCGGCGATCGAGGGACACGGGGCGTTGATCGGCCCGGCGGCGTTCTGCCCGTCGTGGTCGGCGAAGGCGCCGAAGCCGCCGGCCAGCGGGTCCATCAGATGCAGGCCGAACATCTTTCCGTGCCGGTCGCGGCCGGAGAGGTTGAACGTCGCCATCGTGCCGCTGCTGACGGCCTGGGCGCGGTGCGCGTACTTCGGCGAGGCGAACAGCAGCCGGTTCAGTGCCGCAGAGACGACGTTGCTCACCGTCCAGACAGCCTCGACGGTGGCGGAACCGACCGGTGCCGGCGGTACCGCGGTGCAGACCAGACCGTCCGGCGCCGAGATCTCCACCGGGCGCAACAGACCCTCGTTCCACGGGATGCCGAAGCCCAGGGTGGGGATCAGCGCACCCGCGACGCCGCCGGCCAGGCCGGCGCGTGAGGAGTTCACGAAGCCGTTGGCCTGCGGCGAGGAACCGGAGAAGTCGAAGTGCAGACTGTCACCGCGTTTGGTCAGCACACAGTCGATGGCGAAGAGGTTGTTCTGCTTGCCGTCGTGTTCGAGGAAGTCGCGGGTGCGGACGACTCCGTCCGGCAGTTCGCGCAGGCGTGCGCGCACCAGTGCCTCGGCGTCGTCGACCATCGTGTGCATCACCGACAGCACGGTGGCCTTGCCGTACCGGTGGGACAGTTCGGTGAGGCGCTCGGCCGCGACGTTCAGGGTGGCGATGAAGGCCCGGATGTCGAGGCCCACCTCGGCCGGGAGGCGTGACGCGGTGAGGATCATCTCCAGTACGTCCTCACGCAGTTCACCGCCGTCGACCAGTTTGACGGCAGGGATGCGCAGTCCCTCCTGCCACACCTCGGTGGCCTTGGGTGACCACGAGGCAAAGTCCATGCCGCCGATGTCGGTCTCGTGCGCCATTACGCCGGCCCACCCGAGCAGTTCGCCGTCCACGATCAGTGGTGCGCACATCTGTACGTCGTTCTGGTGCAGTGCGCCGATGAACGGGTCGTTGCCGATGATGCGGTCGCCGTCCTTCAGTCTGGTGCCGTTGCTCAGCAGGTGCCGGATGAGCGATCCCACGGGAGGCGCCTCGAAGGTCACCTGGTGGCCCATCGTGACGAACGCGCCGTCCGGCAGGTAGACGCCGGTGAAGAAGTCGCTCGCCTCGGTCACGGTCGGGCTGCCGCTGACCGACTGCAGCGCGAGCCGCATCTGGTCGGTGATGGCGACGAGCCGGCTGCGGACGACCTGGCGGATCACCGGGTCCGTGCTCGCGCCGTCCAACGGGACAGGGGCGACGTCGATTGCGTCGGTCATGTCAGTTCACCTTCACGTGGATGAGGCCGAGTGCGTCGGTGGTGGCGACCCCGTTCGGGGGGATCACCACGACGCATCCGGGGAGCTGGACGAGCGCGGGACCGACGATCTCCTGCCCGGCAGCCGGCCGGCGGACGGTGTACACGGCCGTCTCGTCGGGCCGGTCGGCGTCGTCGAACACGACCGGACGCGTCCCGAGCCGGGTGAAGGGCTCGCCCGTACCGTGGCCGTCCGCACCGGCCGCGGGCAGTGCGGCCACGGAGCGGACCGAGAGGATCTCGAACCCGGCTTCCCGGAAGCCGGCTCCCTTGCCCCAGAGCTGCTCGTACTCCTTCTCGAAGCTGAGGAGGAGCTCCGCGAGGGCATCCCTGTCGGGCGAGGCGGCCACGGTGACGTCGACGTGGTGGGCCTGGCCGAAGTAGCGGATGGACGCTGTGTGGGTGACCGTGCCGCACTCGGGGTCGGGCAGGGCTGCCAGGGCGCGCACACGGGTGTCGTCGACTGCCTCGGCGACGACCTGCGCGTCCTGGGCGCTCGGGCCGGCCTCGGCGAGCACACGCCGGTAGCAGGTGCGGGAGGCCGT
This sequence comes from Streptomyces sp. NPDC057486, assembly GCF_042802415.1. NCBI lineage: Bacteria > Bacillati > Actinomycetota > Actinomycetes > Kitasatosporales > Streptomycetaceae > Streptomyces > Streptomyces sp. NPDC057486. The sequence goes on from NZ_JBHVEE010000004.1 coordinate 94,993, forward strand.
GGTCCTGAGGTCGGAGGTGCCGGCGCCGAAGGCCGACTGAGCCGTCGCTGTCGGCGGCACGACAAAGCCGGCCAGGCCCGCTTCACGGCACAGGGCCCACGCGTGCGACGGACCCGATCCTCCACCTGCGATCAGGGTGAACTCCCGCGGGTCGTGACCGCGCTCGATGGTGACGGCGCGCAGCAGATCGGCCATGGCGTTGTCGAAGACCACACGGATCGCCCGGGCCGCTTCGACGGCCTTCAGCCCGAGGGGCGTCCCGACCTTGTCCGCGATGGCTTGCTTCGCGGATTCGCGGTCGAGGACGATGCCTCCGCTGCCGAACTGCTCCGGGTCGAGCACCCCGAGGACAAGGTCGGCGTCGGTGGTCGTCGGCTCGGTGCCGCCCTTGCCGTAGCAGACCGGGCCGGGTACGGCACCGGCGCTGCGCGGCCCGACGTTGAGCACTCCGCCCTCTACCGCGGCGATCGAGCCGCCGCCGGCGCCGATCGAGGCGATGTCGATGCTCGGCACGCGCATGTCGGCGCCGCCGAAGGTGACCTCGTCGCTCATCAGCGCGACTCCGCCGGCGATGACGCCGACGTCGAAGCTGGTGCCGCCGACATCCATGGTCAGGACGTGCGGGGTGTCGAGTTCCGCCCCGAGTTTCTGGCCGGCCACCACGCAGGACGCAGGACCGGAGAGCAGGTTCGACACGGGCCGCTCGGTGACCGTCCGCGCCGGGACCACACCGCCGGCGCTCGTCGTCATCATGATGGGGGCGGTCATACCGAGGGCTGCCAGCCGCTCCTCCAGGAGGGCGAGATAGTGGCCCTGGACCGGACCGAGTGCCGCGTTCGCCACCGTGGTCGAGGCGCGGGCGTACTCACCGACCGAGGGCGCGATCTCGTGGGAGAGGGAGAGGAAGACGCCGGGCAGCTTCTGCTCGATGAGCCGTGCGACGGCGAGCTCGTGGGCCGGGTTCTCGGTCGCCCACAGCAGGCAGACGGCGACGGCCTCCACCCCGATGTCCCGCAACCTGCCGATCGCGTCGAGCGCGCTGCTCCCGTCCAGCGGTGTGCGTACGACGCCGTCCGAGTCGATGCGCTCCGCGATCTCTACGACCTGGGTGCGGGGCACCAACGGCGGCACCTGGCCGCGCAGATGGTAGTCGCCCAGGTCCAGGCCCTGCAGGCCGGCCGTACCGCGACGCAGCCTGCCTATCTCCAGGACGTCACCGAAGCCGGCGGTCGTGATGAGCCCGGTCCTCGCCGAGCGTCCGGTCAGCAGCGCGTTGAGGCCGACGGTAGTGCCGTGCCCGAACCGGGTCACCCGGGAGCACAGCTCGCCGGTGTCACGACCGACGGTCTCGGCAGCCAGGTGCACGGCGTTGATCACGCCCGTCACCACGTCGGGGGTGGTCGGGGTCTTGCACACCCAGGATTCGCCGTCCGGGGACCGGAGCCACAGGTCGGTGAACGTACCACCGACGTCGGTGCCGATCGCCCAGCCGGAGGCGGGGGACGGAGTGTTCATGGCTCCCTTTCAGAGGCGGTCGGCGACCCAGTCGGCGATGTAGTGCGCGGGAACGGCTTCGTTGTCCGCACCGGCGTGCGAAGCACCGCCTTCGGCGCGGCTGAAGACCTTGAAGCGGCGGTCAGGACTGTTGACGGCGTTCTCGTACTGGGGCACGGCGAACTCCATCGGGATCTGCCGGTCGTCCTCACCATGGGTGACGAGGAAGGGGACGGTGATCCGCTCGATCACGCCCTCCAGCGTCATGTCGGGCGCGAAGGCCATGAAGTCCTCGAGGCTGTCCTTGCCGAACACCCACTGGACGTGGTCCCAGTAGTGCGGCACGGGGTTCTCGCCTTCGCGCTGCAGGCGGCGCTTCTGGAGTTCTCCCCAGTTGTGGTTCGCCCCCCAGACCGCGCAGAGCTTGAAGCGCTTCTCGAACGCGGCCGCGCGGGGGGCGTAGTAACCGCCGAGCGAGACACCGCTCATGCCGATGCGCGTGCCGTCGACATCCGGTCGGGTCTCCAGATAGTCGACCGCGGCACTCGCCCAGCGTTCGCTGTCGTGGACCGCCGCGAGCCCGCGCTCACGGAGCGAGGCGCCCGTGCCCGGCTGGTCGACGCAGAGTGTCGCGATGCCGCGACGCGCCAGTTCGCGGGGCAGTCCCAGCCGGAACAGCATCTCCTTCATCGAGTCCAGGCCGTTGCAGAAGACCATCACCGGGCAGCCGTCCGCCGGAGGTTCGCCGTCGGCGGGGACGAACAGCGCGGGGTACGAGGTGCCCTCGTAGGGGACCTCGACGAACTCGGCGCGCTCCCCGCCGTGTTCGATCGCGAGCCGGCACGTCTGAACGGCCTTGCGGTAGGCGACCTCGCGGGGTGCGTAGTGACGGCTCTGCATGCGCTCGGCGACCAGGTAGTAGACCGAGGCGCGGGCGTAGCGCGCACCGGCAGACAACGGATGACCCTCGGCGAGATCCTGCTCGGCGCTCCGGACGAGTCCGTCGGCGAAGGCGCACCACGACTGGAAGAACTTCTCGGTGCCGGCGTCGTCGCCGTCCTCGGCCGCGTCGACGAGCGGGGCGCAGATCTGGTCGACCTCGCCGATCCGGCCACCGCAGTTCATGGCGATGCTGACCGACAGGCTCCAGACGTAGTTGGCCGGGAAGTAGCGGAACATGGTCACTTCCCGACGCGGTCGGCGGCGCCGTTGCTGATCACGGCGCGGTTGAACAGGCCCTGGTCGGCGACGATCGTCTGGCCGGTCATGGTGGTGTTGTTCCGAGAGGCGAGGTAGGCGTAGAGGGGCGCGTACTCCTCCGGGGTCGGTAGCGTGGGCAGCAGGGCCAGGGAGAGGAACTGTGTCTCGAAGTCCTCCTTGGGGATGTCGGACTGCTTGTTGTTCTCCAGCCCGAGCGCACGGGGGCCGCGGAGCTGGCTGTTGGCGATGCCCGACGGGGCAACGCCGTTGACCCGCACCTTCGGTGCGAACTCGAAAGCGAGTTGGTTGACCACGCCGCGCACCGCGCCCTTGGCGGCGGTGTAGAAGAGCCCGCCGCCGTCGGCGGCGTAGGCCGCGGTGGAGGAGGTCAGCACGATGGAGCCGCCTGTCTTCTCCAAGTCGTCGACGAAGACCTTGGCGGCCAGGATGTAGCCGAGAGCGTCGACGTGGAACACCTCGTCGAACAGCGACTCGACCCTGTCCAGGGGCACGTCGCGCAGCGGGATGTTGCCGTCGAAGATGCCGTGGGCGCCGACGAGGGCGTCGATACGGCCGAAGCGGTCCAGGACCGCCTGCCGGCAGGCGACCAAGTCCTCGGTACGGGTGACGTCACCCCGGACGAGAAGCACGTCGTCCCCGAACTCGGCCTTGAGGTCGACGAGTTTGTCCGCGGAGATCTCCAGGATGGCGACCTGCGCACCCTCGCCGATGAAGTGGCGGGCGATCCCGAGGCCGAGGCCGGAGCCGCCGCCGGTGATGAGGACGACATGGTTGTCGAGCATCTGCATGGTGGTTCCTTGCTGGGGGAGTCGAGGAGAGAGGGTCAGGCCGACGACGCCGTGCCCAGGGCGTCGTTCAGTGACGCGCGGGCACGGAGCAGCTTCCGATACGTCCGCAGGGCGCGGACGCGGCCGCAGATGGTGGCGCCGTGCAACTCGTCGCAGGCGCCGTGGGCGACGACGAAGTCGCCGGTCGAGATGTCGCCCTCGACGACGATGTCGGTGTCACCGGGGCGCCGCTCGCCGAGCATGTGGAGGGTCAGGCCGTACTGTTCCGTCCAGACGTAGGGCACAGCGTCGTGGGCGGTGGCTTCGCCGCGAGCGATGTTGAGACCGACCCGCCGGCCTTGCTCGATGGCGTGGGTCCAGTGCTCGAAGCGCCGGTGTCGGCCGTGGAGCGGGTCCCAGCGGCCGACGATGTCACCGGCGGCCCACACCCCCTCGACGTTCGTCCGACCGGCCGCGTCGGTGACGACGCCGTGGTCGAGCTCGACGCCCGAGCCGATCAGCCAGTCGGTGGCCGGCTCCGTGCCGACTCCCGCGAGCACGCTCGTGGCCTGTCGCACCCGCCCGTCGGCGAGATGGATGTCGTAGCCCTGCGCTGTCTCCGCCACGGAGGTCGTGGCGGTGCCGAGGTCGAAGAGGACCCCGTTCGCGAGGTGCAGGTCGTGCAGCCAGCCGGCGACCTCGTCCCCGAGGAATCCGGCAAGAGGCAGTTCGGTCGCGCACAGAACGGTCACCTCGACGCCGCGGGAGCGGAGAGCGGCGGCCACCTCCAGGCCGATGAACCCCCCTCCGATCAGCGTCACCGGACGCCCGGTCGTCGCGAACTGCCTGGCTGCGGTCAGATCAGCACGGGTGCGCAGGGTAGGCAGGGCGGCGCCCCCGGTCGTCACGACCGGGCGAGCCGTGACGCCGGTCGCGACGATGACGTGCTGCCACCCGATTGCCTCGCCCCAGTTGGTCACCACGAGGCGGCGGTCGACGTCCAGCCCCGTGGCGCCGTGGCCGGCGAGAAGATCGATTCCCTTGGCGGCCAGTTGCTCGTCGGTCCGCAGCGGGGCCGGCGTGGCGTGATCCCTGGCGGCCAGCAGGCTCTTGGAGAGCATCGGCCGGTCGTACCCGGGCTCCACCTCCTCGTCCAGCACGGTGAGGGGGCCGGTGTACCCGCCCTCGCGCAGGCCGTCGGCGGCGGAGAGGCCCGAAGCGGACGCGCCGACGATCACAATGCCGTCATTGGTTCGGCTCACGGATCATCCCTCGATCAGGCGCAGAGCCTGCGCCGGACAGGCCCGGACGGCCTCCTGCACGTCTTCCAGGTCGTCCTCGGACAGCACGTCGAGGGTGACGACCGCGACCGGGCTGCCGGGCGGAACGGCGAAGACTTCGGGATGGATGCCGACGCAGATTCCATAGGCGGTGCAACGCCCGGGGTCGACGGTCACACGGGTCACAGGAACACCCCCAGGTTGGCGGTCTTGAGGCTGGTCTCGGTCAGGATCACTTCGCGGGAGAGGAGCCGAGGACCGGCGGCCGTGAGCCGGACACGGTCGTTGCGGCGGCACGGGATCAGGTCGAAGTGGACGTCGATCCCCCGCTGCCGGTAGAGCAGCAGCGAGCTGTGGGCCTCGACGATGTCGAGCTCGGCGGTCCTCCGTACCTCGACGCTGCCGACGAGTCGCATGGTGCGGGACGGGGGCACCTCGGAATAGGCGTGACCGGTGTTCTGCCGGTCCAGCCGCGTCCGCACGTGCGCCTTGGTGTCACGGATGCGCCACGCGGCACGATTGACCTCGATGCTGCGCGGCTCCGTCGACTGACGCGACGGCACGGTGTAGAGCAGGTCGTCGTCGAGCAGTTGGAACCACTCCTCCTCGCGTCCCTCGTCCAGAAGGCGCGCCTCGTGCGCGAGGAACTGCGCCACGCGTGTGTACGTCGCGGGGTCCACCACGAGGGTGTCCGGAGCTTCGGCGGCGGCCGTCATGCCTGCGTCCCTTCGGTGGTCCCCGTACCGGAGTCGGTCCGGCCCTTCATCGTGCGCAGCCACTGGCGAAGGAAGTTGAACTGCACGTGCTCGCCGTAACCGGTGTTGCGGTGGATGCCCGGTCCCCTCCAGCCCGGGTCCGGAGCGTCGTCGACGGGCGAGTTGTGGCCCTGCTGATAGTTGAACTTCAGCCCTTCCTTGCGCATCCACGGGCTCGCGGCCGCACGCTGTACGCCCTCCCAGGCGACGGTGTCGTCCTGTTCGTAGAGCCCGGCCGACCCGAAGCAGTACTGGCCGCCGACGTAGTCGCGCAGCGCGGACTCCTCGTCCTGGAAGTTCCACACGAACTGCCAGTTCCACAGCTCGAGCCTGCCCGGTGCGACGGGCTGCCACTGACGGAAGCTGGTCATGACGGCCGGCGGTCCGTCCGGGAGCGGGGAGAAGATCCGGATGAAGCTGAGGTTGGGGAAGATGGTCCCCACGGTGGGAGGCTCGTGGTCGACCACGAAGCGCTGGGTCTCGTCCAGGCCACTGAGGTCGAACTGCGCCTTGTACTCGTCCGGGTAGCCCCACAGCGTGAAGCCCGGGTGGATCGCTCGGGTCCAGGCGTGGCCGATGAAGGTGTGTCCGTTCTCGAACTCGTAGGTCCGGCCGATCTCGCAGGTGCCCTGGACACCCTGGAGCATGTCGACCTCTTGGACGCTGAAGTGCAGGGTCGGCAGGTGGTAGACGTCGCCGGCGAAGTTCTCACCGGCCGTCTTCCAGTCGCCGTTGACCATGTACCGCTCGGGAGGACCTGCCACGCGCATGCCGTCGGGGTGAAGGTGGGTGATCAGGTCGAGCATCCAGGCACCGCCGCCGAGCCACTCCTCCAGCGGGGGCACCTCCTCGGACAGCGAGGCGAAGATGAAGCCTTTGCGGTTCTCGACCTTCGGGGCGCGCTTGAGGCTCCACTGATTCGGGTCGAGAGGCTCGCCGTACGCGCGGTGCATCAGCGGCGTCCCGACCAGCCGTCCGTCGTTGGCGTAGGTCCAGCCGTGGTAAGGACAGGTGAAGAAGCGCGAGTTGCCCGCGTCGGTCTGGCACACCTGGGTGCCACGATGACGGCAGTAGTTGGACAGCACGTTGATGCCGCCCTTGCCGTCGCGGGTCACGATGACGGGGTCGAGCCCGATTCTGCGCTGGACGAAGTCACCGGCCTCGGGGATCTCGCTCTCGTGGGCGACGAAGACCCAGGTTCTGGTGAAGATCCGCTCCATCTCGGCCCTGAAGACGTCGTCGTTGTTGAAGATCTCGGCCGGGACGAGATCCTCCCGCATGTCCTGCTCGACACGGTCGAGCAGCACGCCCAGCGGAGTGGAGAAGGGCGCCGACGACGGGGGTTCATTCGTGAGAGTCATCGTTGACTTCCTGTTCACGGGAGGGTTCAGAGCGGGGGCGCGACGAACACGCCGCGGTCGGGGTCGTTGAACTGCTGCTTGGCCACGAACTCGTTCATCTGGTTCGCGGTGCCCCACTGGTCGATGAAGTCGGGCTTCGTGACGTCGTACACGGACGGGTGGTGCCGGTCCCAGTCGACGGTCTCGAGCTCGGTGGTGTACTCGACGCAGTTCCCGACCCGGTCCAGGAAGTAGGAGTAGGTGTTGTCGCCGGCCCTGTGACGGCCGGGGCCCCAGATCTGCTGGACGCCCTCACGAAGCATCCGGCCGGTGCCGCGCATGTACTCGTCGATCCCGCGCATCTCGAAGGAGATGTGGTGGACCGCGACGTGTGGACCACGGGCAACGGCGAAGGAGTGGTGCCAGTCGTTGCAGCGCAGGAACCACATGAAGTCCCCGCGTTCGCCGAGGCACAGGGTGTCGGAGAGCTTGAAACCGAGGTGCTTGACGTACCAGTCGACAGTCGCCGCCGGGTTGTCGGAGTTGACCACGAAATGCGAGAGACGGACAGGGATCGACTCACGGGCCCCGATCGCCCGGAAGTCCCGGGTGGCGACGTCCGAGGAGACCTCGACCACGCGTCCGTCGCAGTCGAAGAACCGGAAACCGTAGCCGGCGCCGGGAGTGTCGAGCTTCCGCGGATCGTGGATGATCCGGACGCGCTGCTGGGTCAGCTGCGCCGCGAGGGTGTCGACGTCCGTCGGGGAGCCGGCCCCGAACGAGACCAGGTCGAGTCGCTTCTGGTCGTCCTTCCGCAGGCGCACGATGTACTGCTCGGGGGACCCTTCGGCGGCCAGGAAATGCACGCCGGTGTCGGAATCGACGGGGGCGAGGCCCCAGAGGTCGCGGTAGAAGGCCAACTGGCGGTCGAGGTCGGGGGCCGCGAGCGCCACATGGCGTAGGTGGGTGATCAGAGGCTTCGTCACGTTCTCTCCTCATCGAGTGGCGGCGACAGCGGTGACGAAATGCGCGTTCACGCGTCGTTCATGTGAACGTAGTGATGCCAATCACCGCGCACAAACAATTCCTGACGATGCTCGGCATTGATGAAATCAATTAATGTGGCGCCGTGGACCTTCGGCGCGTTGACCTGAACCTGCTTGTCGCCTTCGACATGCTCATGATCGAGCGAAGCGTCACCCGTGCGGCGAATCGACTCTCGATCGGGCAGTCGGCGATGTCGTCGACGCTGTCCCGGCTGCGGAAGCTCTTCAACGATCCGCTCCTGACCAGGGAGGGGCGCGGTCTCGTCGCCACGCCGCTGGCCGAGTCGCTCGCCGGTCCGGTGCGCGAGCTCCTCACCGGCATCGAGATCGTGCTCTCCCAGCGCGAGGCGTTCGACCCGGCCACGGCCCGGCGGACCTTCTCGGTGATCGCCAACGACTACCTGACGATGACGTTCCTTCAGCCGCTCATCGCCCGCCTGTCCGTCGAGGCGCCCGGTATCCGGCTGAACATCTTCCCGACCGGCGACGACTTCGCCGACCAACTCCGCGGACATCGGGCGGACTTGCTGGTCATGCCGAGGGAAGCCTTCGAGGAGCACGAGCAGTTCCCGCACCGGGTGCTCTTCCAGGACCGCTATGTGGTCGCTGTCGACAAGGATCATCCCGACGTGGGCGACGAGATCACCCTGGAGCAGTTCACGACCCTTCCGTTCCTGGCCGCGTCCTCGGGACATCTGCGCGGTCTGTCGGAGATGCAGCTCGACTTCCTCGGTGTGCCGCGCAACACCGAGATCACCGCCGGGTTCGGCATGGCGCCGTTCCTGCTGAGCGGCACGAGGCTGATCACGCTGGTCCATGAGCGACTCGCGCGCAAGATCGGAGAAGCTGCGGGGATCCGCCTGCTCGAGCCGCCGATCCCGCAGCTCCAGCCCATCACCGAGATCATGGCCTGGACCAAGCGGACCGACCGCGATCCCGGACACCGCTGGTTCCGCCAGTGCCTGCTCAGGCTGGCCGAGGAGGAACCGGCGAGCCGACCCTGACTTCTCACTCGGATGAGGACGGGGCCCGCCATCCCCGGAATGCGCCTGCCTCGCCGAGCACCGCTGCCGGCCCGTAGCGCCGCGAGGCCCGGCGGCCTTCGGTGTCAGTGGCCCCGCGTACGGTCTGCGCATGGCTGATCAGGATTCTCACTTGCCCTCGGTGCACGACTTCGCGACCTGGGAGCCCGTGCTGCGGCTTCTGAGGGACAGCGGCGCGAAGGAGCGAACTGCCCCGTCCATCCGGGTGGCGGGACGCATCGGCCGACAGGGCTCGACGCGCAAGCCGTCCCGCGCAGCCTGTCGGCCGCCGCCATCAACGTGAACGGCAACGAGGACCCCCTGGCCGTCGTGGCCATCGCCAACGAAATCCTGGCCCTCTGGGACCGGCCCCGGATCATCCAGACCGTTCTCGAAGGCAACCTCGGCCCCATGCCTTAGACGAGCCCGGCGTGGTGCGCACGCGCGCCCCGGACGAGACCGAGGCGCATCCGGGCGACACCATGAGGAAGGGCACTCCGGCCGGCCGGGTCGGCAGCCCCGATGCCCTCGCGCGGGCGGCGGTCACCTGGCGCCGACGACGCGGCGTTCGACCACGGAACCGTACTCGACGGCGGCCGGGTCGGCGTCGCGGCCGTCGCCGGGGTGTGACCGAGCCGGAGCGGGGCCTGGAGCATCAGCCCGGTCACAGCGCATCCTGTGGGTGCAAACGCCATACGTACGTACACGGCCGAGCGGGAGGTACGAGCAGTGATGGTGGAAGCCGACCCGGGGCTCTTCGGTCCCGATTCCGTCACCTGGCAGTTGCACGGCGACCCGATGATGTGGATCGCCGGGGTGCGTGCCCTCTACCTCCAGGCGTTGCACCCGCGCGCCGTCCGGGGCGTCATGCAGAACTCCGATTTCCGCAAGGACGCCTGGGGGCGGCTGATGCGCACCGCAGGCTTCGTCGGCACCATCACCTACGGCACCACCGAAGCCGCCGAGAAGGCGGGCGCCCGCGTCCGCCGGATCCATCGGCTGCTCAAGGCCACCGACCCGGCGACCGGCGAGACGTACGGCGTCGACGAACCGGAGCTGCTGCTCTGGGTGCACTGCGCCGAGGTCGACTCCTACCTCCAGGTGCAGCTCCGCTCCGGCCGGCGGCTCAGCGCCGCCCAGGCCGACAATTACATCGACGAACACCGCACCAGCGCCCGCCTGGTGGGCCTCGATCCCGACGACGTACCCGCGACCACCGCCCAGCTCGCCGCCTACTTCGACCGGGTGCGCCCCGAACTCGCCGCAGGAGCCGAGGCGTTCGACGTCGACTCGTTCCTCCGCCGACCGCCCGCCCACGCCCTGTTGGTACCGGCGCGCGAACTGCTCTGGCGGCGCGTCGCAGCACTCGCCTACCAGTCACTTCCCCCTTACGCCCATGAACTCTACGGGAGGGCCGCGCCGCCCCCGCACGCCGTCGACCGGCGGCTGCGCGCCACCGGCGCCGCCCTGCGCTGCATTCCCTCACGGCTGCGCTGGCAACTTCCGCCCCGCCACATTGTGAAGGCGATGGAACGACTCGGTCCCGGCAGCCGCCCCACCCCCTCCAAACTCCGCAGCCCGGCAGCCATACTGGACGGGCCGGGGAGGGCGCAGCAGTAGGCGAAGCGACGGGGGCGACAGCACGCGATGGCGGACACCAGGCTGATCCAGAGCCGGTACCGGCTGCTCGATCTGATCGGGCGCGGGGGCATGGGCGAGGTGTGGCGCGCCCGCGACGAGTCGCTGGGCCGCCACGTGGCCGTCAAATGCCTCAAGCCGACGGGGCCCCAGCACGACCAGTCGTTCACCCGGATCCTGCGCGAACGGTTCCGTCGAGAGGCACGGGTGGCCGCCGCCCTCCAGCACCGCGGTGTCACCGTCGTCCATGACTTCGGAGAGTACGAAGGGGTCCTCTACCTGGTGATGGAGCTCCTCGACGGCCGCAACCTCAGCCAGCTCCTGGAGGACAACAAGCAGAATCCGCTGCCGGTCCCGGACGTCGTCGACATCGCCGAGCAGGTTGCCGACGCCCTGGGCTACACCCATCAGCAGGGCATCGTGCACCGCGACCTCAAGCCCGCCAACATCATGCGGCTGGCCGACGGCACGGTGAAGATCTGCGACTTCGGCATCGCCCGGCTCGGGCACGACATCGGCTTCACCTCCCGCCTGACCGGTACGGGCATCGCCATGGGCACCCCGCACTACATGTCGCCCGAGCAGATCAGCGGTGGCCAGGTCGACCACCGAAGCGACCTCTACTCACTGGGCTGCGTCCTCTACGAGATCGCCACAGGGGTTCCACCCTTCGACCTCGACGACGCCTGGGCCGTCCTCGTCGGACACCGCGACACCCAGCCCGAACCACTCCGCACCCACCGCGCCGAACTCCCCGGCTTCTTCGATCGCGTCGTCCTGGAGCTGCTGGCGAAGACCCCGGAGGAGCGGCCCGCAGACGCGGGCGACCTGCTGCAGCGGATCGCCGTCGGACGCACCGGCGAACAGCGGCATCTTCCGGCGTCCGGACCCCCGCGGCCGTCGGGACGTGTCCGGCTCGCCCCGCCGGTCCCCGTCGTACGCCCGGGACAGCGCCCGCCCGACGGCGAACCCCGGCTGCCGTCCTGGACCCGGGGCATGACCACCGGACACAAGGCGTCCGGCGCCATGCAACTCGGTCTCGCCCCGCCCGACCACTCCGCGGGCCTGACCGGCGAGTGGACCACCGGCACCGACCTGAGGGCCCTGACCGCGGGGCCGCCGCCCGCCCGGCCCGAGCGGCCCACCCCCTCCCCGGAGCTCCTCTCGACTCTCGCCAACCGGCACAGCGCGGGCCTCAACCTGGGCCGGCTCGGCCACTGGGAGGAGGCGGGCGAGGTGCACCGCGCGGTCGCCGCCGAACGCGAGCACGCCCTCGGCCCCGACCACCCCGACACCCTCTCCAGCCGGTACGAGGTGGGGTTCACCCTCAGCCGCACGGGGCGCGCCGCCGACGCGCTGCGCGAATTCGGGCGCGTCGCCCAGGGCCGCGAACGCACTCTCGGCCCCGACCACCCGGAGACCCTCGCCGCCCGGCAGGAGATGGCATACGTGCTCGGCCAGCTCGGCCGTCACTTCGAAGCGCACCAGGTGTACGCCGCGGTGCTCGCCTCCAGGGAAAGGTCGATGGGCCCCGACCACCCCGACACCCTCCGCTGCCGCCACAACCTCGCGTTCAACCTGGGCAGGCTCGGGCGGCTGGAGGACTCGTACCGGATGTCCCGCGACGTGGCGCACGCCCGCAGCCGGTCGCTCGGCGCGAGCCACCCCGACACTCTGGTCACGCTTTATGAGGTCGCGTACACCCTCGGCCGGTTGGGGCGCTGGACGGATGCGCTGCAGACCTACCGGGAAGTCGCTCAGGGGCGCGCGCGAACCCTCGGCGCCGACCACCCCGATACGCTCTCGGCCCGCTACGAGGTCGGCATCAGTCTCGGCAGACTCGGCCGCAGCGCGGAGGCCCTGGAGCTCTACCGCGCCCTCGTCGACGACCGGACCCGGGTGAACGGCCCCGCCGACCCCGAGACGCTCCGGGCCCGCCACGGCCTCGGTGTGAACCTGGGGCGGCTGGCCCGCTGGGAGGAAGCCCTCGCCGAAGCACGCGACGTGTGCGTCATGCGGGAACAGGCCCTGGGCCCCGACCACCCCGACACCCTCATCAGCCGCCGCGAGGTCGCCGTCGGCCTCGGCTGGCTCGGCCGCTGGGCCGAAGCCCTCACCGTCTACCGGGCGGTTGCCGAGGCCCGCGAACACGTCCTCGGAGCCGATCACCCCGACGCGCTCGCCAGCCGCAACGACGAGGCGCACTGCCTCGAACAGCTCGGCCGGGGCACCGAGGCCGTCGAGCTGTACCGCAGGGTCGCGGCGCTGCGCCGGCAGCGGGGCGTGCCCCCGCACTGACGGTGGACTCCCTGGGCCACCGCCTCTGGCCAGTGGCGATCATCCTGTGCTACCAAGGGCCATGCCCGCACCTGACACCTATGACGCAGTGATCGTGGGCGGCGGCCACAACGGTCTGGTCGCCGCCGCCTACCTCGCCGGCGCAGGACAGTCCGTCCTGGTCCTCGAACGCCTCGGGACCACCGGGGGAGCGGCCGTCTCGACCCGTCCCTTCGACGGGATCGACGCACGGCTGTCGCGCTACTCCTATCTGGTGTCCCTGCTGCCGCAGAAGATCGTCCGCGACCTGGGTCTGGACTTCGCCGTACGGAAGCGGACCGTCTCCTCGTACACCCCGACCCTCCGTGGCGGGCGAGCCACCGGACTGCTCGTCGGCGGGGACCGCACCCGGGAGTCCTTCGCCGCCCTCACCGGCGGGGAGCGCGAGTACGAGGCCTGGCAGCGCTTCTACGGCATGACGCGGCAGGTCGCCGAGAGGGTCTTCCCGACCCTCACCGAACCGCTGCCCGCCCGGGACGCGCTCCGCGACCGGATCGGGGACGCGGACGCGTGGCGCATGCTCTTCGAGGAGCCGATCGGTGCGGCCGTCGAGGAGAACTTCACCGACGATCTCGTGCGCGGCGTCGTGCTCACCGACGCACTGATCGGTACCTTCGCCGACGCGCACGACCCGTCGCTGCTCCAGAACCGCTGTTTCCTCTACCACGTGATCGGCGGCGGCACGGGCGACTGGGACGTCCCCGTCGGCGGCATGGGCGCGCTCACCGACGCCCTCGCGCAGGCTGCCCGGACGGCGGGGGCCGAGATCCGGGTCCACCACGAGGCCACCCGGATCGAGACCGACGGGACACGGGCCGAGGTCACCGTCGGCACGGCCGAGGGCGAGTGGACGGTCGCCGCACGCCGGGTCCTCGTGAACGCCTCGCCGCAGGCCCTGGCCGCACTTCTCGGCGACGAACCGCCGGCTCCTGCCGAGGGCGCCCAGCTGAAGGTGAACATGCTGCTGCGCCGGCTGCCCCGGCTGCGTGACCACTCCGTCGACCCTCGCCAGGCGTTCGCCGGGACGTTCCACATCGCCGAGGGGTACGGGCAGTTGGCCGACGCCTACCGGGACGCGGCTGCGGGCCGGCTGCCCACGGCCCCGCCGTCGGAGATCTACTGCCACTCGCTGACCGACCCGTCGATCCTCGGTCCCGACCTCGCCGCGCGCGGCTACCAGACCCTCACCCTCTTCGGTCTTCACACGCCCGCCCGGCTCTTCGCCGCGGACAACGAGGCGACGCGCGCCGCCCTCCTCAAGGCCACGCTCGCCGAACTCGACGCGCATCTCGAGGAGCCGATCGCCGACTGTCTGGCCGTCGACGGGAGCGGCGAACCGTGCATCGAGGCGAAGACCCCGCTCGATCTCGAACAGGATCTGCGGCTGCCCGGCGGCCATATCTTCCACCGGGACCTCGCCTTCCCGTTCGCCACGGAGTCCACCGGCCGGTGGGGTGTCGAGACGGAGCACGCCAACGTCTTCCTGTGCGGGGCGGGCGCGGTGCGCGGCGGCGGGGTCAGCGGGGTCCCCGGCCACAACGCCGCGATGGCGGCGCTGGGCCGGTGACCCGCTCCCGTGCCTACGGACCGAGGACGCCGCGCAGTGCGCCGAGCTTGCGCGGCAGGTCGTATTCCGCGCCGCCCTCGTGTCCGTTGTACGTGAACACCTCGATCTCGGCCGGACCCGCATAGCGGTGGTAGGCGGCGAACACCGTGGACGACGGGCAGATCTTGTCCATCAGCCCGACCGAGAACCACGCCGGAGCGGTCGCCCGTGCCGCGAAGTTGACCCCGTCGAAGTAGGACAGCGTCTCCATCGCCTCGTCGATCCGGAAGCGGTGCCCGGACAGCCAGCGGGCGATCTCCGCGTACGGGCCCGCGTCCGTGATCTGCGAGGCGCGCCGGTAGTGGCAGAGGAACGGCACATCGGCGACAACCGCCATCACGTCGTCCCGCAGTCCGGCGACGGCGAGGGCGAGCCCGCCACCCTGGCTGCCGCCCAGCACCGCGACCCGCGACGCGTCGACGGCCTCATGGGCCTTGGCCGCGTCGACGGCCCGCACCGCGTCGGTGATCAGCCGCCGGTAGTAGTGCCGGTACGGATCCTCGATGCCGCGGGTGAGGAAGCCCGGGGACGAGGAGCCGTGGCCATCGGGTCCGATGTCCGGGGTGTCCGCGGTGTTCTTGCCACCGCCGCCCTGTCCCCGGTTGTCCATGACCAGATGCGCGTAGCCGAGGGAGCTCCAGGTCAGCCAGGAGTACGGGATGCCCCGGCCGCCGTTGTAGCCGATGTACTGCACCACCGCGGGCAGCGGGCCCGAGCGGACGCGCGGCAGCATCAGCCACGCCTTCACCGGCTGCCCGCCCCAGCCGCGGAACGTCACGTCGAACACGTCGACGGTCGCGAACCCGGCGTCGTACGGGACGAACTCGGCGTCCAGGCCGTGGCGGCCGGTCTCGGTGAGCGTCTTCGCCCAGAACGCGTCGAAGTCCGCGGGCTCCTCCGGCTCCGGCCGGTACTCGCGCAGCCGCTCCAGGGGCATGTCGAACAACAAGGACTTAGCTCCTCTTCAAGGTGAGGGTGAGGGTTGCACCGTGGAGTTCAGTGGTGTCCGCCGTGATCCGGGTGCCCCGGGCGGTGGGCACGGCGCTCACGCCGGGATCGGCGGAGACGACGGTGAGGCCGCGCCGGTCGAGATCCAGCACGACAGCGGACCTGAGCTGGGTGGGATCGGACAGCGACACCGTGACCGTCTTCCCCTCGGGCCGCACCAGCACCGACGCCGGTCCGTCCGAGGTGAGGTCCTGTGCGGTGCCCGCGGTCCAGAAGTTCGCCGCGAACAGGCCGTCCGCGCAGCGGCGTACTGCGTGCACGGCTGTGGAGTCGGCGACCAGCTTCACCGGTGGCGCGGCCGACCACAGCCTGGTGCGTTCGGCGGATGCGGCGGGCGCCTGAAGCCAGAAGTAACCGGCTCCGTCCGGCGCGGTTCCGTGGTCCTGCCACAGAGTCAGATACGGGCGGGTGACAGGGGTGTCGGTGCCGTACTTGAGGTTGATCTCGCGCCAGGTCGCGGTGCGGTCCTCGCGCACGCCGTTGACCTGTGCGGGCTTGGGGAAGATGTAGCCGCCGGTTCCGGCGAGATGCAGCCAGCGGACCCGGTCGAGCCGGTCAGACCAGCCGCCGTCGGCAGGTACGGCCGTGCCGTTGACGAGGAGCGCCGCCCGCGGGTCACGCAGCTTCCGGTTCTCCACGACTGTCTCGGCGGTGCCCGCGTCGGCGGTGATGCCGGAGCCGACGCAGGCGATCACGTCGTCCAGGCAGAACCAGCTCTTGAGGCCGCGCAGCGAACTCCCGAACGCGCGCAGCTCCATCCCGTACGCACCGAGCGTCGTTCCGGGCAGCGCGGCACCGCCCGCCCAGTCGGCCGTGCTGGTGGTGCGCTGGCCGGCCGCGTCGGCGGGACGGCCGGCGAGGACGGTGGTGCCGGGCAGCCGGGTCGGGTCGACGGTCGGCCAGTAGTCCTCGCTGTAGTGCCCGAGATCGTCGGTGTAGAGCAGGACCATGCCGTCGGAGAGGTGCCAGGCGTGCAGGTTCTCGTTCTGGATGGACTCGTAGTTGTAGATCCTCGTCGAGTACGCCGAGATACCGAGTGCGAACGAGGGCCGGTGGTGGGCCGCCTTGTCCATCCGCGGGTGCTGCTTGTGTGCGACCAGCGGGCCGCGCGCCGGGACGGGCGAGGCGATGATCTGCCGGGCGGCGACGAGCGTCGCCAGGTCGGTAGCGGCGAGGAAGTCCCGGTAGGTGTCCTCGGCGATCCACTGCTTGACCAGGGCGGTGAACCGGTCGGCGGTCTCTCCCGGAAAGCTCGGAATCAGTCGCACCACCGCCTCGATCACCGTCTGCGCCGAGACATGCCCCTGCTTGCTGGGGCGGGCGATCTCGCGCCCGCAGACGGACGCCATGACATCGCCGCGGGCGATGAGCGGGTCGAAACCGTCGTCGACCCAGTGCCGGACGTTGTCGAGATCGGGGTCGGTGACCGTCCATGCCGTACCGGCGAGCAGGTTCAGCAGCCGGGAGAGGTTGCTCAGGAGTTCCTTGCCGTAGCCACCGTTGTACGGGTGCTTGTAGTGCTGGAGGAACGAGCCGTCGGAGTAGAACCCCTCGCCGGTGCCCTCCGCGGCGGCGCTGGTGTCGTTGAACGCCAGCACACTGTTGGCGCCCGAACCCTCGACGTCCGACAGGGCGTCACGGACGCGGAGGAGATCGTCGCCGTTGTCGCGCAGCACCGCGTTGACAGCGACGACGGTGGAGATCCACACCCGGTTGGCACCGGTCGCGATCTGCCGGTCGGCCCGCCACAGATTGGGGTCGGGCGTGTAGTGCCGGACTGCTGTGTTGATGCGGGTCAGCCGTTCCGTTCCGAGCGCGTCGTACAGCAGGACGGTCGCGTCGTTGAGGGCGAGCGGGGAGCCGATCTCCCAGTCCCAGTCGTTGTCGAACCTGGTGTGCCCGGGGCCGTAGCGGTTCGTCAGCATCCAGTCGATGCCGGCCAGAAGCAGATCACGCAGTGCGGGGTCGCCGAACTGCGGGGTGCCGGGGACGGCCCACGCGGTCGCGACCGTGGCGAGGCGCTTGAACGACGTGGTGACGTGGTTGGAGAGCGTGGTGCTGGTCAGATCGGGGAACAGACCGTCGGGTCGGGTCGGGTCGAGGCCCTTGGCGGAGGAGGTCGCGGCTTTGCCGATCCGGGCCACCGTCGCCGCGATCTGCGAGTCCGTGAGGTCGAGTCCGGGGCCGCCGGTGAGCAGGGTGTGCCAGCGGGCGCGGAGCGCGGCGGCGCCGTCGGCGGCTTCCGCGGCGTGTGCCGTACCCGTGGCCGGGGTCAGGGGCAGCGCGGCGGCCGCGCCGAGTGCTGCCGCTCCCGTGAGAACGGTGCGTCGGGTGGTGCCTCGGTTCATGATGCGGCCCTCACAGGAGGTGTCGGCGGTCGACGGCCGCGGCGAGCGCCGCATGGCCGGAAGGGTTGGGGTGCAGTCCGTCGCCGCTGTCGTGCGCGGGCAGCATCCGCGAGGGGCGGTCCGGATCGCGGACTGCGGCGTCGAAGTCGGCGACGGCGTCGAAGACCCGCCCCGTGCGCACGGCCGCGTTGATTTGCTGCCGTACCGCTTCGAGCTCGGGCGTCCAGCGGGTCCAGCCCTCGAACGGGGTGATGGTCGCGCCGACGGCCCGCAGCCCGGCGTTCCGGGCGCGCAGGACGAGCTGTCGGTAGCCGGCCAGGATGAGTGCAGGGTCGGTCTGGCTGGGCGGCTGCTGAAGGTCGTTGACCCCGAGATGGACGAGGACGGTGCGCAGCCCCGGCAGCGACAGCACATCGCGGTCGAAGCGGGCCTGACCGCCCGGCCCGAACCGGGCGTCGTCGAGCAACACCCGGTTGCCGCTGATGCCGAGATTGGCGACGGCGGATCCGGGCAGCCGTCGCGCCAGCTGGTCCGGCCAGCGCAGATCGGCGTCGTCGGGCGTGCCGACGCCTTCCGCGATGGAGTCGCCGAGCACCGCGATCACCGGCCCGTGTGCGCCTGTCACTTCGACGGCCGTCAGCAGGAACACGGAGGTCGTGCGGGTTCCGTCGACGCTGTGCGAGGCATGCGTGTTGCGGTGGAAGGAGAGCGGTCCGGTGGGGCCGGGGAGCCGGGTCTCCACGGTCAGCCGGGCTCCGTCGGGGGTACGGAGACCGGCGACCGGATCACTCGTCAGGGAGGCGCCCGCGGCGACCCACGCCTGCTGCCGTCCGCCGAACGTCACCGGCTGCCCGCCCGCCGTCACCGGGCCGATCAGGACGGGTACGGTGCCGAACGCGTGCCCGTACCGCAGCCGGACCTGTCCGCCGGCCGACAGCCGCACGGTGGCGGTGAACGTCCCGTCGGTCAGTCCGGCGCTCGCCACGGTGTCGGTGGCGGTCGGCGCGGTCTGCGCGGTCGCCCAGGACGTCGTCCAGCGCGACCTGCCCGCGCCGCTCCTCGGTGCCTCGGCGGCCTGCGCACCCGGCGCCGTCGCGGCCGCCGCGGCGAGCCCTGCCGCAGCTGCCGTCAGTACCCCGCGTCTCGCGGGTCCCCGCCCGGTCACCGGGGGCACGCACCCGTCGGGGCGTACTCGCTGCCATAGGTGCCGACCGCGTCGCCGCCCGTGTTCCCGCTCATTTTGTTGGTGCAGACGGGTCCCTGCGGGGTGCGCATGAACTTGATGCCGCCGCCCGCGTTGCCGGTGATGGTGTTGCCGTAGACGCTGGTGTCGATTCCGTCCGTGGCGGTGTCGCCGCCGAGCCGGATGCCCGCGCCGACGTTGTCGTGAATGGTGTTGTAGCGGAAGATGTTGCCGCTGCCGCGCGCGTCGAGCCCCCCGGAGCTGGGGTCCTTCTGACCGCTGCAGTCGTTGTACTCCACGTAGTTGTTGGTCGAGTTCTCCTTCACGTCGACGCACTCATTGCCCTGGGTGGCGATGGTGTTGTGGTGGATGCGGTTGTTCTTGCTGATGTCGGGGGCGGCGTCCGGAGCCCCGTTGGCACCCTGCTGCTCGGGGGCCGTGCCGAGGTAGATGCCCTCACCGTTCTTGCCACCGCCGCCGAACTCGAAGTCGGCGACGCCGCAGTGGGTGATGGTGTTGCCCGAGATGTCGGCTCCGGTGACGAGGTAGCGCACCCGCAGGCATTCGTCGGCGGCATTTTTCAGCGTCATGCCGGTGATGCGCAGCGCGCCCACACCGTTGCCCGGAGTCGTGCTCATGACATATATGAGCTTGAGGCGGTACCCCGAGACATCGGTGGACGACCCGTGCAGCCCGTCAACGGTGAACCCCCTCAGCGTGGTCGAGTCGTGCTGCACCTGAATGATCCGGGCGTTCCCCGCCCCCTTCACCACGGCGGTCGAGGGACCGGTGATCGTGACGCCGGAGCGCCTGGTCACCACGTCCTGCTTGTACGTACCGGCAGCGAGGTTCACCACCGCGCCCGTCGGCGCCAGGTCCACGGCCTTCTGGATCGTGGCGAGCGGGGCACCTGCCGACGTGCCCGCGTTCGAGTCGCTGCCCGACGGCGACACGTAGTACGCGGTCGCCGCCTCCGCCGCGACGGACGGCGGCGGGCAGGCGAGTGGAGCTGCCGCGGCGAGCGCGGCGACGAGAGTGGTGCGTAGTACACGGCTCATGGGGTGTTCCTCCTGGGATCGGCGAAGGACAGAGCGAGCAGTACGGGAATGCTCGGGCCGAGAAGCAGCGGCCCCAGCGGTACGACGAGGGAGAGCAGCACGGCGGAGATCACCGCGCCGAGCAGTGCGGTGCCACGGGCGGCCGAGCCGAAGCCGAGCACCAGCGCACCGCGCGACCAGTCGCGGACGCGGCCGCCGGGCGTACGGCCCGCCTCGGCCGCCAGCGCCACATGGTGGATGACGGCGGCCGCCGCGATGCCCACCTGCGCGGCGAGCACCACGAACGTCCAGGGCTCCGAACGGCCCAGCAGATGGACGATGTTGGCCGCGAGGACGAGCGCCGCGGCGGTGGACGCCAGGGAGTGCCGCCACAGCGCGCGCCAGTACTGCGGGAATGCGGTGAACACCTGGGTGAAGCAGCGGCTGTCGTCCTCCGCGCGCCACTTCTGGAGAGAGTGTCCCATCGCGGCGAGCGCGGGCAGCCAGGTCACGACGCCCAGCGACAGCACCGCGAACGCGGCCCCGGCAGCGGCCGGATAGGCCACGAACTCCAGCCGGCGCAGCAGTGTCGGCCAGCCGGACAGGGTGCCGGCCCGCGGCTTCCGGGCCGAGAGGGTTGCCTGCATGATCAGCCGACCTTTCCTGTGTACGGCTCCGCGACATCGAGGAGCACGCGGCCGTTCAGCCGCAGCCGTGTGGCCGCGACCACGTACGGGGCGCTGTCACCGTCGCCGAGCAGTACGGCGGCCGCGTCGGCAACGACATCGGCGGTACGGATCCGGCGGGCGACGGGGGAGAGCAGCACCGTTTCGCCGTCGAAGGCGACTCCGTGCCCCTCCAGGCACGCGGCCTGCTCGCCCGGGCCGGATGCACCGGGCGTGATCGTGGTGAGGAACAGCCCGGAGACCGTCCGCGCGGTCGTCGAGCGCAGTGTGTGCAGCGTGCGGGTGAGACGCAGCTCCGGTGTGCTGGACGTCGGATTGGCCTCCACCTCGGTGACGTCCGAGGTGACCGATGCGTCGTGGGGCGCGAACTGCCCCACCCGGGCCACGGCGGCGCCGGACCGGATCAGCCGTGTACCGTCCGGCTGCGGCTCGGTCGGCCGGTCGGTCTGGAGCAGGAACGTCCACTCCCGCTCCGTATCCGCCTCGGCAAGGTCCAGGAGCACCAGCCGCCCCGACGGGGTGAACACCAGCGTCCGGTCGAGCCGCCGCACCCCGAGCTCCGGGTCGTACATCGCGGCGATCTCCGCCGTGGCGTGCGCCCAGCCGCAGTCGTCGTCGAGGAGCACATCGCGCTGCCGCGCCTGCCGCTCGAACGGGATGTCCTGGTAGACGTGGTAGCGGTCCTCGTCCGCGTAACCCTGTCCGTCCACCAGCAGCAGGTTGTGGTGCGCGGCCCGCTTCCGGTTGCTGTACCCCTCGTCCACCGCGAGGAATTCGCCCTGCGACACCAGCACGAACGAACCCGAGTCGGGGTGGTGGTGTCCCTGGTTGAGCGTCTCCCAGCCCCGCTCGGCCCGGTGCTTCGCGGAGGTCTCCCACGCCTTGTGACCGCCGCCCGGGCTCGCCTTGAAGGAGACGAGCGTGGCGTCGTCGTCCCATCCGGTACGCGCCGCGAGCAGCCCCAGATCCGGGAAGAACGCCCGGGTCCCGGTGGGCCGTGCGGCCGGGACGGACGGGTCGTACCAGAGGTATTCGAGGTACGCCTCCGGCAGGATCCCCGGCCGCACCCCGCTCTCCGACGCCTCCTTCCACAGGAGTTCGCCCGACGCCAGATCGCCCATCCACTGCGCCTCCGGGATGCCGTACTGGGCAGCGAGGCGGTAGTACAGGCCCGCGCTGTGCCCGCTGCGCCGGTCGTGGCAGTCGCCGTGGTCGACATTGCGGGCGAAGCCGGGGGCGGTCTGGTGCAGCCGGTAGCGGAACGTACGGGAGAGGAAACCGCCGCGGTCCCACCAGCCGATGCCCTCCGCCTCCTGGAGGAGGTCCAGTTGGATCGCCAGGAACGGCACACCGTAGCGCCAGTAGACGACGCCCTCGGCGTGCGAACCGTCCTCCGGCATCAGATCGAGGACCGTACCGAGATTGTCCTTGGCGCGCTCGGTCCATTCCTCCTTGCCCAGCACATAACCGGCCGTCGCGAGCCCCGCGTGGCAGATCCAGTTGTGGTTCTGCCAGTACGACGACGACCACCAGCCGCCCTCGCCCGCCACCGCGAACTCGTACATCCGCCGCCCCTGGAGCAGCAGCTTGTACCGCAGCAGCGCCCGCACCCCGTCCGGCAGATCGTCACCGATCCACCGGTAGGCGAGCGAGAGATGATGCAGCAGCCAGCCGGCGTCCAGATCGTGGTCAGGCATGTGGGCCTTGCCCCAGTGCGGCAGCCGTACGGCCGCCTCGATCCAGCGACGGCTCTCCGCCAGGTGGGCCCGGTCGCCGCCGACCCGGTAGGCCAGCGCCGGGTTGGAGGCGGCGGGACCCAGCCAGGTGATGCTGGCCAGGGGATGCGTACGGGGCGGGGTCAGCCCGCGGTGGCGGGCGGCCTCCTCGTACAACCGCACCTCCTGCGCGGGACGCGGGCCGGGCGGCGGGGTCGCCGAGAGCAACAAGGGTCAGTCCTCCGTCCGGAACCGTGCCGTACTGCCGTCGGTCAGGCCGACCGTCAGTCCGTCGGCGTCCAGCTGTACGTCGGTGACGGCGGGGCCCGCCGACGACGCCTGGTACACCGAGGCGAACACGACCCGCTGCGCGTCGGCGGTGAAGTCGACGCGGGTACGCATCCGTTGCGGATCGTCCGCCGGGCCCGGTCCCGGCCGGGTGACCGGACGGACCGGCACACCGTCGGTGTGGGTGTGCCAGCCGTGCAGTGTCTCGTCGCCGTACCACGTGGTGCGCACCGGACCGACTCCCTGCAGCTGGATGTCGAGCGCGACGCCGGGGCGCAGCTGCGCGGTGAACTGCCGGGCGTCCTCGGCGGTCAGCGTCAGCAGGTCGACGAGAAAGCTGTCGCCGAACGCGATCCGTCGCACCGCCCGGACACCCTCGTACGCCTGGGTCACCTCGGCCGTGACGGAGGAACCGTCCGAAGCGAGCAGCTTCCCGGTGCACTCCGCCTGCTCGGCGCGGTCCGCCCGGAAGGCGGGATGCGCCTCCGTGGACGTGTACAGATCGCGGAACTCCGCATGTGCATAGGGAACTTGGCCGGGATCGGGCTGCCATGGAGTGGTGTCACCGTAGAGATAAAGCGACAGCTTGTCGCGATGGCCGTGCGAGCCGCCGTGCGGACCGAAGTCCAGCAGTGCGTGGATCCCCGCACCGTGCAGCACTGCATATCCGGCCTCGCCGAACACCGTGACCGGACCGGCCGCGGGGCGTACCGGCAGCGGCGGGCCCATGAACCAGCCGCCCAGTTCCCGGTCCAGCCCGTCGTCGTGTGCGCCGAGCTCGGCCCGGGCCCGCTCCGCCACCGCATCCAGGGCAGGGGACGGAACCAACTGCTGTGCCAGCGCGACAAGTTCGAGCCACTCCAGGGCGAGAGGGCGACGCAGATAAGGTCCGTCGTGCAGTGCGGGAAGGATGCCGCCCGGCGTGGCGATCGCCGCCAGTACATCCGTCATCCCGGTCAGCACGCCGATCACGTCGGACGGAACGGCCGCCGGGTCGGTCGAGCGCAGCGCCAGCAGCGCGGCCCGCAGTACGAACCCGTGGTAGTAGGTACTGCCCTCCCACTCCCAGCCGTCGTCGGCGACCGCGACGCGCAGATGCGCGTACAGCCCGTGCTCGCCGTCGAGCCACACCTTCGCGCCGTCCCATTCCTCGCCGCGCGCCGCGGCGGCACCACGACTCGCCGCCACACCGGCGGCGTTGAGCCACGCGGTGTAGTTGGAAGCGAGATGCCCCTGGCCGGTCAGCACATCCCGGGCGTCCAGCGCGGCCCGTTCCAGATCGTCGAGGAGCGGCAGCACCGCGCCCAGACCGTCCGTGGACTCCTCGGCGAGCGTGATGACGGTGTGCCCGATGCCGACCGCCCAGATGGCATCGGTCAGGGCCTGGTGGAAGAGCCGGCCGCGCAGCATCCAGGTCTGCGCCTCGCCGTGCCGCTCGGTGGCGAGCTCCGCGTACAGACCGGCGTACTCGACGAGCCGCGCCACCGCCTCCGCCCGCTCGCCCCGGTGGGCGAGCACCCGCAGATGCCGCGCCCACGCCTGGTGCGACAGCACCAGCCAGGCGCCGCGCACCGCCTCGTCGTCCACCCGGCAGCCGTACGAGCAGCGCGCACCGCCGTCCGGGAAGACCCCGGAGAGCAGATCACCGTGATCGAGCTCGACCCCGTGCGCCGGGCAGACGTACGCGTGCCACCAGCCGCCGCGCTCCCGCGCGATCCGCCTCAACGCGGCCATACGCCACCGTCGATGTCCACCGTGGTGGCGGTGAGGAAGCCGGACGACGGCGACGCCAGGTGGACGACGGCCGCTGCGACATCCTCCGGCGTGCCGGCCCGGCCCACCGGGATGCCTGCCTCCATCGCCTGCTGCGCCTCGGGCGCGGTGAACGTGTCGTGGAAGGCGGTGCCCTTGATGAAGCCGGGTGCGACGGTGTTGACCGTGATCCCGGTGCCGCCGAGCTCCTTGGCCAGCCCCTTGGTGAAGCCGCGGATACCGGCCTTGGCCGCCGCGTACGCCACCGAGCCGGGGCCGCCACCGTTGTGCGCGGCCAGCGACGACATGGTGATGACGCGCCCGGCGGGGGACTTCGTCAGATGCGGCAGTGCGGCCCGCACGGTACGGAACGTCGACGTCAGGTTGGTCGAGATCACCTGGTCGAAGTGGTCGTCCGTCATTTGGGCGATCGTGGCGCGGCCGATCAGATGGCCCGCGTTGCAGACCAGGACGTCCAGGCCGCCGAGGAATCCGGCCGCCTCCTCGACGACCCGATCGACGTCCGCCGTCACGGTCACATCGGCCTGGAACGCCTTCGCCCTGCGGCCCAGAGCCTCGATCGCGGAGACCGTCTTCGCGGCCTCGTCGGCGGAGGAGTGGTAGTGGACGGCGACATCGGCGCCGGCCCCGGCGAGGGCGACGGCGATGGCGCGGCCGATGCCGTGCCCCGCTCCTGTCACCAGTGCGCGGTAGCCGTTGAGATCAGCAGACATGGAGTAAGTACCTTTCGAAGATCGGCCGTTCGGCCGAAAGCCGGTGACCTGGGACCTGATCCGGTGACCTGGGACCTGATCCGGTCACCGGTGACCCGATCCGGTCACTTGAGACCGGCGGTCGCGAAGCCCTGCACGAAGTAGCGCTGGCCGATGAGGAAGAGGATGACCATCGGCAGGGTGGCCAGCGTGGTGCCGGCCATCAGGAAGTGCCACTGGGGACCGTTCTCCGTCTTGAAGACGGAGAGCCCCACCTGGATCACCCGCAGACTGTCCGTGCGGGTCACCAGCAGCGGCCAGAGGAAGTTGTTCCACGACGACTCGAAGGTCAGCAGCGCCACCGTGGTGAGCGCGGGCTTGACCTGCGGCGTCATGATCCGGGCGTAGATCCGGAACTCGCCCAGACCGTCGAGCCTGGCCGCCTCCTCCAGTTCCACCGGAAGGTCCAGATAGAACTGCCGGAAGAGGAAGACCGCGAACGGGGTGACGGCACCGGGAATGATCAGCGCCCACCAGGAGTCCAGCCAGCCGCTGCCGCCCTGGCCGAAGATGTCGTTCCCGCCGGCCAGCGGCATGAAGCGGACGATCAGGAACTCCGGCAGCACCTTGGTGTACGTCGGGATCATCAGTGCGGCGATGAAGAGGTAGAAGATGACCTCGCTGCCGCGGAACTTGATCCGCGCCAGCGCGTAACCGGCCATCGACGCCACGACCACATTGATGACGGTGTGACTGGTCGCGATGATGAAGCTGTTGCGTGCGTACGTAGCGAACGGCGCCGCCTTCAGCGCGTCCACATAGTTCCCGAACTCCCAGTGTTCCGGCAGCAGCCCGGCGTCCTGGGAGGCGATCTCCACCGGGGTCTTGAGTGAGGTGAGCACCATCCAGACGAACGGCACCACCATCAGCAGCGAGACGACGGTGAGGGTCGCGTAGAGCGCGATCCGGCCGGGGGTGACCGGCTTGTCGTTCCGCTGAGGCCGGGACTTCCCCGCGACCCTCGGCGCGTGGAGCTCAGTTGTGGCCACGGGTGCCTCCCATGATCCGCCGGTTCACCAGGGTGAAGCCCATCAGCAGCACGAACAGCACCAGTGACTGGGCACAGGCGTAGCCGACGCGGAACTCCCGGAAGGCGGACTTGTAGATCTCGTACGTCATCATCGTGGTGCTGTTGGCGGGACCGCCGTCGGTCAGGATGTAGATCTGGTCGAAGGACTGGAACGCGCTGACCATCGATGTGATGAGGACGAAGAACGTCGCGGGCTTCAGCAGCGGCACGGTGATCGAGAAGAACTGCCGCACCTTCGAGGCACCGTCCACCGAGGCCGCCTCGTACAGCTCCTTCGGCAGGGACTGCAGCGCGGCCAGGTAGATGAGCATCTTCATGCCGATGCCCTGCCAGATCCCGACCAGGATCACGGAGGGCATCGCCCATGAGGTCGACGCGAGCCAGGCCGGTCCGTCGATCCCGACGAACGACAGGAGTGTGTTCAGCAGCCCGTTGCCCGGGTTGTAGATCCACAGCCAGACCAGCGCGATCGCGACGGTTGCCGTCACCTGCGGCAGGAAGACCGCAGTGCGGTAGATGCCCCGGGCCTTCAGACCGGTGTGCAGCGCCAGGGCGACGAGCAGTCCCAGCAGCATGCCGAACGGCACCGTGAAGAACGTGTAGATGACGGTGTTGACGATGGACTTGCGGAAGACCGTGTCGCCCATCATCTCGCTGAAGTTGTCCAGACCCACGAACTGCGGCGCCGTCAGCACGTCGTACTTCGTGAAGGCCAGGACCACCGATGCGACGACCGGCAGGCCGATCCAGAGCGAGGCATGCAGCAGCGCGGGCGCCACCATCAGCATGCCGGCGCGTTGCCTGCGACGCCCCGGCCCCGTCGGTGCCCGGCCGGTGCGCTTCTTGGCGACCGCGCGTCCGTCCGGGGCGGAGGGCGGCGCGGGACGCGCCTTCAATACGGATGCAGCTCCCACTGTGACGGGTCCTTACATCCGGCCGATCGCGGCCTCGGCGAGCCGGCCGAGTTCAGCGATGGCGTCCTTCGCCGACTGGTTGCCCACGATCGCGGGCTCCAGCGTGGGCTTGATCTTCTCGCGGATCTCCATCCAGGCGGGGGTGCCGCCCTCGGAGCACGCGTCGCCCATGCTCTGCAGGGAGAGCTCGACGAACTTGTTCTCCTTCACGTACGAGGTGTCGCTTAGGTCCTTCAGGCCGGGCACCGAACCGCGCTGCTTGGCAGCGCCGAGGATCGAATCGGGCGAGGCGAGGTACTCGACGAGCGCGAGGGCCGCCGCGGGGTGCTTGGAGCTTGCGGACTGGGTGACGAGCGTGCCGCCCTGGAGCATCGCGGGCTTGCGGTTGGCGAGGATGAACGCCCCGAGCTTGTCGTCCTCGAGCAGCTCCGGCGCCTGGTCGCCGACCTGCTTCCACAGCCCGCTGGTCGACATCATCATCGACGCCTTGCCGGTCTGTATGTTGGTCGGGGCCCCGAGTTCCGTCTTCTTGGCGTAGTCGGCGGAGCCGTCCTTGATGAGGTCCTTGAAGAACTGGAGCGCCTCGACCCCGCGCCCGTCGGTGAACAGCACCTTCTTGCCGTCCGCGCTGAACAGCTGGCCGCCGTTGGCGAAGAGGAAGGTCTCCCAGCACTGGCGCAGATCGATGGAGAACGGGTCGAATCCGACCCGGCCGTTCTTGGTGAGCTGCTTGGCCACGGCACGCAGCTCGGCCCAGTTCGCCGGGGTCTTCTTGATGCCGGCCTCGGCGAAGTGGTCCTTGCGGTAGACGACGATGCGGGTGTCGAGGACGACCGGCAGCGCGTACAGCTTGCCGTCGTACCGGGACGGCTCCAGTACCCGCTTCTCGTAGTCGTGCGCGGCGGCGAGCTTCTCCGGCAGTTCGGCGATCGCCTTCTTGGCCGCGAACGGCGGGATCCAGCCGACTCCCATCATCAGCACGTCGGGCAGCAGACCGCCCGCGAGACCGGTGGTGATCTTCTCGTTGAGCTGGGCGTACGTGGTGTAGTCCACGTTCACCTTGACGTCCGGGTACTTCTTCCGGAAGCCGCCGAGGATCTCCTTCTCCAACAGCGTCTTGCCGTCGGCGCCTTCATACATCGGGGTGAGGAGCGTGATCTCACCCTCAGCGGCACCGCCGGCGGAGTCGGCCGTCGACGTGCCGGTGCCGCACCCGCTGAGGGCGGCGGCAGCGGTACCCGCGCCGATGGCAGCAAGCAACGACCGTCTTTTGAGTTCCATGGGACACCCCTTTTGAGGTGGAGACTGTGGATCGATCCAGCGATGGCATCCCAACTATGGCTGGGAAGCGCTGGTAAATCGATGCACTGATGCTAGGAACGCCCCAAGAGGGACGTCAACAGCTGATGCTCAAGAATTTTCGGGGAAGTTAACAGGTGTACCGGTGAAGAGAGTTCAGTAAATCGGTACACTAGTCTGGTGGAACGCGTTCCGAACCGGAGGTGGCATGAGCGGGGTAACGATCCATCAGGTCGCGGAGGCTGCGGGGGTCTCCGCGAGCACGGTCTCGAATGTCCTCAACGGGCGTACGGACCGTATGCAGGCGACCACCCTGGCCCGTGTCGAGCAGGCGATTGAGCAGCTCAGCTACCGGCCGAACCGTGCGGCACGGATGCTGCGCACCGGCCGGATCAAGGTCATCGGTCTGATCGTGCCGTCGGTGGCCAACCCCTTCTGGGGTGCGCTCGCCCGCGAGTTGGAGGCCATCGCGCTCGCCGAGGGCTACCACGTGCTGCTCTGCAACAGCGAGCGCGATCCGGCGCGTGAACTCAAGTACGGCGAGGAGTTGCTGGCCGACGGGGTGAGCGGAGTGGTGCTCTGCTCCTCACTGCCGTCTCTCGACCATGTGGCGCCGTTGCTCAGTCGCGGTCTGAAGATGGTCGCCTTCGACCGCACCGCCCAGGCGGGCGACCCTCCGTCGCTGGCCAGCATCAGTGTGGACAACGCGATGGGCGCCGAGCTCGCCACGCGTCATCTCATCGAACTGGGCCATCGGCGCCTCGCGTTCGTCTCCGGCTCGGTCAACAGCGTCAACCGTCGTGAGCGACTGCGCGGCTTCCGTGCGGCCCTTGAGTCCGCGGGGCTCGACCCGGCCGACGCGGTGGTCTGGCCGGGCGCCGACACCGCCGAGTTCGGCGACAAGGACGCCGCCGAGCTGGGCCGTAACGCCGCCCGGGAGCTGCTGTCCGGACCGCGTCCGCCCACCGCGTTCGTCGCCATCAACGACATGTGCGCGATCGGGATCTGCCGGGGCGCGAAGGACGCCGGGCGCACCGCCGGACAGGACGTCTCGGTGGTCGGCTTCGACGACATCCTGCTCGCCGACCTCTTCGAACCGCCACTCACCACGGTCCGCCAGCCGCTTCCGGAGATGGCTGCCGAGACGTTCCAGCAGCTGAGGGCCCGGATCGACTCGGCGCCGGTGGCCGGGCGCTCGCTGCTCATCCGTCCGCGCCTGGTCGTACGGGAGTCGACGGCGACGGCGCCGGCCGCTGTGCCTGCCCCCGCATCCGCCTGAGCCGGACAGCGGGCCGGGCTCCGAGAAGCAGCGAGTTCCGTGGCGGTTGACGGCAACGTCGGCGGACCGGAGCCGCCGGCCGGCAGTTCTCCGCGGACGACCCCACCGGTCTCGGTGTTCGGCGGGGCGTCGGGTGCGGCGCCGGGGGTGTCGATGCCTTGGAGCTGGAATCGGCGTCGGGCGTGGGCGTGGACGGTGTCGGTGACACCGATGGAGGCGAGCCGACGCTCGCGACGCGGCTCAGGCGCGCTGGTCGAGACCGGCGCTGAGCGGCGGTTGCGGGGCGTCGAGCAGAGAGGCGTCGACCTCACCGACGCCCCAGCCGTACGCCAGCTTGTGCACTTCCAGCACGAAGAACGAGTCGGTCGAGACGACTCCGTCGATGTGATGCAGTCTGCGGTTCATCAGGTCGGTGAAGTGGTCGGTGTCCCGGCAGATCACCTCCGCCATCACGTCGTAGGTGCCTGCCGTCATGATGACGTACGAGGTCTCGGGCAGCTCCCGGAGACGTCGGCAGACCTCCTGCGCACTGCCCGGTCTGACCCGGATGCCGACCATGGCGAACCGGTCGAAGCCGATGGTGAGCGGGTTTGCGATGCCGACGATCTGGAGGATGCCGTTCTCCTCCATGCGCTGGACGCGGTATCGCACGGAGGAGGCGGGGATGTCCAGTTCTTCGGCGATCTGACTGTACGGGCGGCGGCCGTCCGCTTGGAGCGCGGCGATGATCTGGCGGTCGGTGTCGTCCAGGGGGCTGCCACCCAGCGTGCTCATGCTGTTGCTCCGGCTCTCATGTACGGTCCGCCACGATGTGCGGGCCCGGATCCTTGGTCGTACGGGCCTATCCTGCCCGGCTCAGGAGTCGAAGCCGCGGCCGAGTCGGTCCAAGGTGCGCAGCCACAGGTTGCGATGGCCGATGACGGCCTTGGTGTCACACAGTCGGCTGCGACGGTCGGTGGGGCGCGGACCTGCGGTGGTCATGTGGCGGGTACCTCGTTGCCGGCTCGGCGGGGCAGTGCGGGCCGGGACCCCGATGGTGTCGGGGCCCCGGTCGGCGGGCGTCCGGGCGAGCCGCGAGCTCAGAGACTGATGACGCCGGTACGGGTGTCGGTCATGTCCATGAGCGTCCACTTGCCGCCGATGCGGCCCCAGCCGGTGGAGCGGTTGCCGGCGCCACCGAAAGGCATGTTGATGTCCCACCAGTTGTTGCTCTCGTTCACGACGACCTGGCCGACGGCCATTTCCTCGATGAAGCGGAAGGCGGAGGTCATGCTGCGGGTGAAGACGGCACCCTGGAGGCCCAGTTTGTCGTCGTTGGCGATGCGCAGAAGGTCGTCCTCGTCCTGCCCGGTGATGATCGGGACGACCGGGCCGAAGGACTCCTCGCGGGACAGCAGGCTGTCCTCGGGCACCCCGTCCACCACGGTGAACTCGTAGTAGAGGTCCGTGGGGTGCCCTGAAGCGCGCTTGCCGCCGAGCAGGATGCGTGCGCCGCGCTCGCGGGCGTCGGCCATGTGGCGGTCCATCTTGGCCGCGACGCCCTCGTTGTTGAGGGGGCCGAGCACCGTCTTGGGGTCGAACGGGTCGCCGAGGGTGATGCGCTGGGCCTCGCGGAGCACGGCCTCGACGAACTCGTCGTGGATGTCCGCGTGCACGATGACGCGTTCGGTGGCGCAGCAGACCTGTCCGGCGCAGGGATAGGCACCGTCGACAGCGGCCTTGGCGGCGGCCTCGACATCGGCGTCGGCGAGGACGACGAGCGGCCCGTTGCCCGAGCACTCCATGATGGAGCGCTTGAGTCCGGCGGCGGACTGGATCTTCGCGCCGGTCGCGGTGGAGCCGATGAACCCGATGGCGTGGATGCCCTCGTGGCGTACCAGCGCATCGCCGGTGTCGCCCTCTCCGGGCACGATGTTGACGAGGCCGTCGGGCAGTCCGGCGGCAACGAACGCCTCCATCGCCTTGAGGACGGTGAGCGGGGTGTTGGCCGGCGGCTTGACGACATGGGCGTTGCCGGTGGCGAGACCGGGGGCGACGAACTCCGCGAGCATGAGCAGCGGGAAGTTCCACGGCGTGATGATGCCCCAAGTGCCCACCGGGCGCTGGAAGGTGAACATCCGCTTGGTGTTGTCGGTGGAGGGCAGTGTCTCGCCGTGCAGTCGTACGGCGTCCTCGGCGTGCAGGTGGAAGAGCTTGGCCGCCTCCTCGATGTCGGCGACGGACTCCGCGAGCGGCTTGCCCTGCTCCATGGACTGGAGGCGGGCGAGTTCGTCCACGCGCTTGCCGAGTTCGGTACCGATGCGGTGGCAGAGCTCGGCACGGGTCCACACGTTGGTCGAGGCCCAGGCAGGCTGCGCCTCGTTGGCGGCACGCACCGCGGCGTCGACGTCGGCGGCCGCGGGCAGCGGGAAGGTGCCCACGAGTTCGCCCGTCGCGGGGCTGATGACCTCGTGGGTGGTCCCGGAGGTGCCTTCGGTGTACGTGCCGTTGATGAAGAGCTGGTGCCGGTCGGCGGTCGGGGTGGTCATGCGTTGGCCTCTCTGTCCTGTCCTGACCGGGAAAGGGCGCATCGGCTCCGGACCGCGCCGGCCCGGGTCCGCTGCGATGACTGGAGACTCGCTGGGCAATCAAGGGCTGTCAAGACTGCGGAATGAGCAAAAGTGGAAGCTGATCACTGCTTTTTCATGAGTATTGACAGACATTTTTCGCCTCCCCTATAACCAGGCGTCATCGACTGTCATGTCTGCGCCCACTCTGAGGGGAACGCCATGTCATCCCAGCCACAGATCCCAGCCCCGCCCTCCTCGGACCCTTCGGCCTCCTCGGGATCGACGGGTGCGTCCGCCCCGGCACTGCCGAAAAAGATGAGCTGGTTCGACGGATTCGCGATGTCGCTGACCATGCCGGCGGCGCTCATCGCCTCGCTCGGCGCCTCCATCGGCGGACTGGGCGCCTGGGGTGCGATCGCCCTGTGGGCGGCCTCGATGGTGCTGGCCACCGCGACGAACTGGATCTACACCGAGATGGCCGCGATGTTCCCCGACTCCTCCGGAGGGATCGCGCACTACGCGACCGAGGGCTGGAAGAAGCGGGCGCCCGTGGTGGGCCCGATCGCGAGCATCGGTTACTGGTTTCCCTGGACGACGGCCCTCGCCGTCTACTCCGGACTCATCGGCTCCTTCATCCAGGCCCAGTGGTTCCCCGGCCAGGACTGGAGCGTGGAGTTCGGGCCGGTGATGGTGGACTTCCCCATAGCCGTGGGCCTGCTCGTGATGCTGCTGCTGTTCGGCGCGGCGATGATCGGCCTGCACGTCGCCATGTGGGTCGTATACGTCACCGGCGGTGCGCTGCTCGTGCCGCTCGCCGTGTTCATCGTCCTGCCGCTGTTCTCCGGTGACTGGAGCGCGCAGGGCCTGCACTGGAATCTGCACGGCGCCGCGGGTCTGCGCGAGGCGCTGGTGTGGCTGTACGTCATGGCGTGGACGTCGTTCGGTGTGGAGGTGTGCGCGACCTTCGCCCCGGAGTACAAGGACACGGTGCGCGACACCTCCCGGGCCCTGCGCGCCGGTGTGCTGTTCTCCCTCGGTGTGTTCATCCTGCTGCCACTGACCCTGTCGGGGTACGTCGGCGAGAAGGCCATCGGCGAGGAGCCCACCACCTTCTTCATCGGAGCCTTCCAGGACCTGGTGGGCGGCGCCTCCGACCTCATGGTGGTCTTCCTCGTCGCCTCGCTGCTGCTCATCATGATCACCGGTCTCGCGGACGGTTCCCGCGTGCTGTACGAGATGGGCAAGGCGGGGCTCACCATCAGGCAAGTGGGGGTGCTGAACAAGCGCGGTGTGCCGGCCCGGGCGCTGCTGGTGGCCCTGGTGCTCAATGCCTTCGTGCTGACGGTGCTTCAGACCCCGCTGGCCATCATCGTCACGGGCAACCTGGGATACATCCTCGTCCATGTGCTGGCGGTCTCCGGCTTCGCGCTGCTGCGAAAGGACCGTCCGGACGCCGTGCGTCCCATCAGACTGCACCGGTTCTTCGTGCCCCTGGCCTGGACGCTGGCCGGGTTCCTCACCGTGGTGCTGGTGGTGGGCGCGACCGGCTTCTCCATCACCGGATACGGCGGCTACACGGAACTGGGAGTGGCAGTCGCCGTTCTGGTCGTGGCGGTACTGCTGTGGCTGTACCGGACCAAGGTGCAGGACCGGCCCGTCACCGGCTCCGGGGGCAGGTGAGGCACGACCCTCGGCCCCGGGCGTCGCACACCCCTTCTCGCCGCCGCTGCGGGGGAACGCCACATGGTGCGGCCCGCATCGACTGCTGCCGGGGAACAACCATGTGCTGCTGAGATTCTTCGCCGCGCCCGAGAGGGCGGGACCGTCCCCATGGCGCCGGTTGGACATGGGGACGGGCCGGGCAACGACTACGGACGCGCCGGTTTGCGGACCATGAGGAATGCCTGGGGGCCTGCGTCCTTCCAGCCCGCCTCGCGCACGAGCCTGGCGTCCACGAGAAGTCCGGCCCGACTCAGGAGCTCGGCCACACGCTCGGGTTCCAGCCAGTAGACATCGAGCGCCAGTGCATGGCCGTACGCGTGGTCCAGATGCCGGATCTCGTTCCCGGCCTTGAAGGCCAGCAGCAGATGGCCGCCCGGGGCCAGCACCCGGTGGAATTCGGCGAACACCTCGGGCAACAGCTCGGGCGGGGTGTGGATGATGGAGTACCAGGCGACGATGCCGCCGAGACTGCCGTCGTCCAGGTCCAGGGCATTCATCGAACCCACGTCGAAACGCAGGTCCGGGTAGGCCTTACGGGCCACCGCGACCATCTCCGGCGACAGGTCGATGCCGCGTGCGGCCAGTCCCAGGGACTGCAGATGTCCCGTCACCCGCCCGGGGCCGCAGCCGATGTCGGCCACCGGTCCGGCATCGGTGGCCTGTACGAGTTCGACGAACGCGGCGAGCATCGCCCGGTCCAGCGGCCTGCGTCCGAGTTCCGTTCTCAAGAGCTCGGCGTAGTCGGCCGCGACGGTGTCGTAGGACGCCCGGGTGGTACGTACGTAGGTGGGTTCGGTCACGACCGAGAAGCGTAGTGGCTCGGTAGCGGCTCAACGGATCGCAGCACGGAGTCCCCATGTCGATGCGGCCGCACACCCGAAAGAAATGTGTTGCCCCCGCTCCCGCACGGCCCCACCATCTGCTCATGAACTCGATCACCGCCCTCCTGCCGACGACCCCTGCCACTCGACCGGTGCGGGGCCAGCAGCAGTCCGGCCGACCACGGAGGCCGATTTCTCTCCCCGCGTGAGCGCCGCCCTGGTCGCGGGGCTGCTGGCCGGCTTCGGCATTGCCATGCCGGTCGGAGCGATCGCGACCTATCTGGTGGCTCTCACCGCACGGACCTCCCTCGGAACCGGCGTTGCCGCCGCGCTCGGAGTTGCGACGGCCGACGGCCTCTATGCGCTGATCGCGGTCGTCGGAGGCTCCTCACTCACCCGTTTCATCGAGCCGGTCGCCCTGCCGCTGCGCTGGGCCTCGGCCCTGGTGCTCGTCGTCCTGGCGCTACGGAGCGCCACCACCGCGATCGGCCAGTACCGCAAGCGGCATTCGGTGTCCGGGTCCGACCGGACCCCGCTCAGCCCCGCGCGCGCCTATCTGGGGCTGACGGGTATGACCCTGCTGAACCCCACCACCGTCGTCTACTTCACGGCGTTGGTGCTGGGCAGCCGGGCGACCGCCGCCGCCCCGGACCGAATGGAACAGTCCGTGTTCGTCCTCGCGGCGTTCGCCGCGTCCGCCTGCTGGCAGTTGCTGCTGGCCGGCGGGGGAGCGCTGCTCGGCCGCGTACTGACCGGCGGCCGGGGGCGGCTCGTCACCGCCCTGGTCTCCTCCGTGCTGATCACAGCGCTCGCCGTCCATCTGTTCGTACCGGCGTTCTGACGCGCAACCAACCCGTCGAACCAGCGGCTGTCGGCCGGTCCGAACCGGCCGGCAGCCGCCGCTCTCAGTCGGCGGACACCGTCCACCCGTTCGCCTCGATGCGCCCGGCGTCGCCCGACCTGCCGTCGTCGAAGACGGTCCGGCCGTCGTCCTCGACCCGGATGCCGTCCACGTATGCCCCGCGCCCGACGTACAGCTGATCGGTGGTGTACCGCCACCGCAGCCGTACTTCCTTGCCCCGCCAGGCGGCCAGGTCCGCGTCGAGACGGTGCCAGACCCGCCCCGACCAGCCGGAGACGGAGCCTGCCGGATGCGGTTCCGGCTCCGCCCGGTGGGAGTCGGACGTCGTCGCCGCGGTGGTGAAGGGCACCGGCTGCCAGGTCGTCCCGGCGTCCGACGAGGCCTCCAGGAAGAGGTAGTCCGAGTCCGGCTCGGTGTCCCACCACACCGCGCAGCTCAGCGTGGCACGCGAGGATGCCGGACGCAGAGCGGGCAGTGCGAGCGTGGCGGAGGCGGCGCTCGCCATGCCGGAGAACCAGGCGGTACGGCCCCGGGCGGGGCGCACCGCGACCGCCCGCGCCATCTGGTTCGCGGTGGCGACCCGAGGTGCACTGCCGGAGCGCCATGTGCGAACCGGATGTACGGAGTTGCCGAGCACGATCAGGAACGAGTCGGTCGTCGGATCGAGGACCAGGCTCGTCCCGGTGAAGCCGGTGTGGCCCGCTGTGCTCGGGGTGGCCATCGCCCCCATGTACCAGTGCTGGTAGAGCTCGAAGCCGAGCCCATGGGCATCTCCGGGGAACGCGGTGTTGAAGTCGGTGAACAGGAGGTCCACCGAATCCTGGGAGAGGATCCTCGCGCGTCCGTAGACACCGCCGTTGAGCAGCGTACGGGCGAGGACCGCGAGGTCCCAGGCGCAGGAGAAGACTCCGGCGTGGCCCGCCACCCCGTCCAGGCTGTACGCGTTCTCGTCGTGGACCTCGCCCCAGACCAGCCCGCGGTTCAGGCCGGACCAGGGCAGCCGGGCGTCCTCGGTGGCCGCGATCTTCGGCTTCCAGGCGGCGGGCGGGTTGTAACGAGTGCGGTGCATCCCGAGCGGCGCGGTGATCTCCTCGCGCAGCAGCACATCCTGGGTGCGTCCGGTGATCTTCTCCAGGACCAGCTGCAGCGAGATGAGATTGAGGTCGGAGTAGAGATACACCGTGCCCGGCGGATTGGCCGGGACCTCGTTCCACAGCAGTCGCAGCTTCCCCTCCCGGGTCGGCTCCTTGTAGAGCGGGATCCAGGCACGGAACCCCGAGGTGTGCGTGAGCAGCTGACGGATCGTGACGTCCTGTTTGCCGCCACCCGCGAAGTCGGGCAGATACGAGGCGACCTTCGCCTCCAGTTCCAGTGCCCCGCGCTCGATCTGCTGCACGGCCAGGATCGAGGTGAACAGCTTCGACACCGACGCCAGGTCGAAGACCGTGTCCTCGGCCATCGCGATCTGCTGGTCCGCCGGGAACTCCACTCCGGTATCGGTCTTGTCGTCGTACGCCGCGTACCGGACCGCCTTGCCGATCGGCCGGTGCAGTGCCACCGTGCCTCCCCGTCCGGCGAGCAGCACCGCGCCCGCGTACCACGGGTGTTTGGGGGAAGCGGAGAGGAACCGTTCCGCCTCTGCGACCAGTTGGTCCAGTGGTCCCTGCAACAGCCCGGCGCGGGCGGCAGAACCGCGCCGCAGCGTCGGCTGCCCGTCGGCATCCGCATCCGAAGCGTCCACGGCGCCTGCTCCCGACGTTCCCGCCCCCGATTCCATGGCCGACGCCGTCTCCGCGAAAGGAATCGGTGCCAGGGCGAGTGCTCCGCCCAGTGCGAGCATCCCACCGCTCAGCCTGCGTCGGCTGATCCCTCTGCCGGTCGCGTCCTCGGTCATCCGGAACCCCTTCCTACCGGTTGAAAGTAACTTTCTTCATCCAGTCCTACGGTGAAACTTCCTGCCGCCGCAGAGATTACTGTCACCCCTGCCGTCCCGGAGGTCCCCGGCACCACAAAGAATCTGACACTGCATCAGAAAATCTCTTCCTTCGGATGTCCGACTGCGGCATCCTGCCGCCCATGGAGACGGAGCTGAGCAAGAAACTGGGAGTCGAGCACGCCATCTTCGGCTTCACGCCCTTCCCGGCGGTGGCCGCGGCGATCACCCGGGCCGGCGGATTCGGCGTACTCGGCGCGGTGCGCTACACAGCCCCCGACGACCTGGCACGTGACCTCGACTGGATGCAGGAGCACACCGACGGCAAGCCGTACGGCCTCGATGTCGTCATGCCCGCGAAGAAGGTGGAAGGGGTGACGGAGGCCGATGTGGAGGCGATGATCCCGGCCGGACACCGCCAGTTCGTCCAGGACACCCTCGCCGCACACGGCGTCCCCGAACTCGCCGAGGGTGAGGCATCCGGCTGGCGCATCACCGGGTGGATGGAGGAGGTCGCCCGCAATCAGCTCGACGTCGCCCTCGACTACCCCATCAGGCTCCTCGCCAACGCCCTCGGCTCGCCCCCCGCGGACGTCGTGCAACGTGCCCACGACCGGAACGTCCTCGTGGCCGCCCTCGCCGGAAGCGCCAAGCACGCCCGGCACCACGCCGACGCGGGCATCGACATCGTCGTCGCCCAGGGGTACGAAGCGGGCGGTCACACCGGAGAGATCGCCTCCATGGTCCTCGTCCCCGACGTCGTCGACGCCGTGGGACCCCTCCCCGTCCTCGCCGCCGGCGGCATCGGCAGCGGACAGCAGATCGCCGCCGGGCTCGCCCTCGGAGCCCAGGGCGTCTGGCTCGGCTCGCTCTGGCTGACCACCGAGGAGGCCGACCTCCACTCCCGCGCACTGACCCGCAAGCTCCTTGCCGCCGGCTCCGGCGACACCGTCCGCTCGCGCGCCCTCACCGGCAAACCCGCACGCCAGCTCCGTACCGAATGGACCGACGCCTGGGACGACCCGTCCGGCCCCGGCCCCCTGCCCATGCCGCTGCAGGGACTGCTGGTCGCCGAGGCAGTCTCCCGTATCCAGAAGTACGAGACCGGCGCACTGCTGGGCACCCCCGTCGGCCAGATCGTCGGAAGGATGAACACCGAACGCAGCGTGCAGGCCGTCTTCGACGACCTGACCCGCGGCTTCGAACGCGCCGTGGACCGGATCAACCGCATCGCCGGACGGAGCGCCGCATGAACCAGCCGCCCAACGGCTTCTGGGCCCAGGCCACCACCGACCCCGACCGTACGATCCTCGTCGCCCCCGACGGCGAGACCTGGACCGCGGGCCGCCTGCACGGCGCGGCCAACCGCCTGGTCCACGGACTGCGCGCGGCCGGTCTCCGGCAGGGCGACGCGTTCGCCGTGGTCCTCCCCAACGGCGTCGAGTTCTTCACCGCGTACCTCGCCGCCGCCCAGGCCGGGTTCTATCTCGTCCCCGTCAACCACCACCTCGTCGGCCCCGAGATCGCCTGGATCGTCTCCGACTCCGGCGCCAAGGTGCTGATCGCGCACGAGCGGTACGCCGACGCAGCGACATCCGCCGCCGACGAGGCGGAACTGCCCGTGAGCCACCGCTACGCCGTCGGTGCGGTCGACGGCTTCCGCCCGTACGCGGAACTGCTCGCGGAACACTCCGACGCGCCGCCCGAGGACCGAAGCCTCGGCTGGGTGATGAACTACACCTCGGGCACCACAGGACGCCCGCGCGGCATCCGCCGCCCGCTCTCCGGCAAGCTCCCCGAGGAGAGCCATCTCGGCGGCTTCCTCGGCATTTTCGGCATCAAGCCGTTCGACGACAACGTCCATCTGGTCTGCTCGCCGCTCTACCACACCGCCGTGCTCCAGTTCGCGGGCGCCGCCCTGCACATCGGGCACCGCCTCGTTCTGATGGACAAGTGGGCGCCGCAGGAGATGCTGCGGGTCATCGACGCGCAGCGCTGCACCCACACACACACATGGTCCCCACCCAGTTCCACCGCCTCCTCGCCCTGCCCGACAAGGTGAAGGAGCGGTACGACGTCACCTCGATGCGGCATGCCATCCATGGCGCGGCCCCCTGTCCCGACCACGTTAAACGCGCCATGATCGACTGGTGGGGCCGGTGCGTCGAGGAGTACTACGCGGCCAGCGAGGGCGGCGGCGCGTTCGCCACCGCCGAGGACTGGCTGAAGAAGCCCGGCACGGTCGGGAAGGCCTGGCCGATCAGTGAACTCGCCGTCTTCGACGGCGACGGCAACCGCCTCCCGCCCGGCGAGCTCGGCACCGTCTACATGAAGATGAGCACCGGCGGCTTCAGCTACCACAAGGACCGGACCAAGACGGAGAAGAACCGCATCGGGGACTTCTTCACCGTCGGCGATCTGGGCGTACTCGACGAGGACGGCTATCTCTTCCTCCGCGACCGCAAGATCGACATGATCATCTCGGGAGGGGTGAACATCTACCCCGCCGAGATCGAGGCCGCGCTCCTCAGCCACCCCGCGGTCGCCGATGCCGCCGTCTTCGGCATCCCGCACGCCGACTGGGGTGAGGAGGTCAAGGCGGTCGTCGAACCGGCCGAAGGGCACCCCCCGGGCGACGGGTTGGCCGCCGAGATCCTCACCCACTGCGCCGAGCGGCTCGCCGGGTACAAACGCCCCAAGAGCGTCGACTTCATCGACACGATGCCGCGCGACCCCAACGGCAAGCTGTACAAGCGCCGACTGCGGGCCCCGTACTGGGAGGGGCACCACAGAGCTCTCTGAACGCCGGTCGCCCCGCACCGTCCGCCGAGCGCGCCCCGCCCACCTCTGGCAGCGTGTGGCTCATGAAAACGAGCGCGACGGTCCGGTCCCTGGCTACCCAATGGACCGTGGTTGTGCCGATCGTCGCGGCGGTGGCGCTGTTGTTCAGCTGGGGGCGGGTGCTGCCGCCCTTCGCCGTCGCCGTCGTGGCGCTGTGTCTCGCGGGCGCCGTGCTCGCCGCCGTCCACCATGCCGAGGTGATCGCCCACCGGGTCGGCGAACCGTTCGGCTCGCTCGTCCTGGCCGTCGCCGTGACCATCATCGAGGTGGCCCTGATCGTCACCCTGATGGTGGACGGCGGCCCCAAGACGTCCGCGCTCGCCCGCGACACCGTCTTCGCCGCCGTGATGATCACCTGCAACGGCATCGTCGGACTGTCCCTGCTGGTGGGCGCGGTGCGTTCCCGCGTCGCCGTCTTCAACGCCGAAGGTTCCGGCGCTGCCCTCGCCACCGTCGCCACCCTCGCCACCCTCAGTCTGGTGCTGCCGACCTTCACCATCGGCAGACCGGGCCCCGAGTTCTCCACCGCACAGCTCACCTTCGCCGCCGTCGCGTCCCTCCTCCTGTACGGGCTGTTCGTCGCCGTACAGACCGTCCGGCACCGCGAGTACTTCCTCCCGCTCGCCCAGGACGGCCGACTCAAGGAGGACGAGCAGCACGTGGCACTGCCCGGCCGGGGCGCCACCGCGCTCAGCGTCGCCATGCTGCTGATCGCGCTGGTCGCCGTCGTCGGCGACGCCAAGTCCGTCTCGCCGACGATCGAGTCCGGCGTGGAGGCCGCCGGGCTGCCGCAGTCGGTGGTCGGCGTCATCATCGCCCTGTTGGTGCTGCTGCCCGAGACCCTCGCCGCAGTCCGGGCCGCCCACCGCGAACGCGTGCAGACCAGCCTCAACCTCGCCCTCGGGTCGGCCATGGCCAGCATCGGGCTGACCATCCCGGCCATCGCCCTGGCCTCCATCTGGCTGTCCGGACCGCTTCATCTTGGCCTCGGCGCCACCCATATGGTGCTGCTCGTGCTGACGGTGGTGGTCGGCGCGCTGACCGTCGTACCGGGAAGGGCCACGTTGCTCCAGGGCGGCGTCCACCTGGCGATCTTCGCAGCGTTCGTCGTCCTCGCGATCAGCCCCTGACCGCACGCGATGACCGGCCCCTGACCGCCGGCAGCGATCGGCCCCTGACCGCCCGGAAACGGTCGGGGGCCGATGTGCCTCCGAAGCGTGTTAACGGTGCTCGCGCACCCGTACCACCCGCAGCGCGGGCGAGCGCGCGATGTCCTTCTCGCAGAACCGGGATGTCACCCAGCGCTCACCCGAGAAGAGCTCGGTCTGGTCGCTGTAGTGCGGTGAGTTCGGGTTCGAGGACTGGGAGTACGTGAGCAGGGTGCGGGCCACCGGGCACGAGGAGCCGTCCCAGCCGACCGCCTGGATGTAGCTGGAGCCGGCCGAGACCTCGGTGTACCCGCCCGCCGCGGCGTCCCACACCGGTTCGGTCTTGTTCCAGACACCGATGGACTCCGTACCACCGCCGACCGGGATGCGCTTCCCGTTCCGCACGACCACCTGGTTCGCACTCAGCGGAGCGTCCGGATCGATCCCGGCCGCCCGCAGTTCGGCCACCGCGTCGGCGAGCGCCGCGGTGACGCGCGGCGCCGCGGTGTTCAGCGTGTGCGGGGTACGAACCGGATCGGTGGGGGAGAAGGGCACCTTCCACAGCTCGGCCGCCGACCCGGCGGTGGCCCGGCGCCAGAACCGGTCGAAGAGCAGTGCGCCCCGGCTGCCGGTGTCGAACTTCCGGTCCCAGCGTGCAAGCACGTCGCACGCGGCCGACACATCGACCGCCCTGCCGTCGCTGCCGGCCGCCGTTCCGTCGGGCAGCGCCGCACAGGCGCGCGCCAGGTCGGCCGCCGCCCGGTCACCGGCAGGGGCGCGGTTCGCGTACTGCTGTTCCTGCAGGTCGCCGACTGTCAGCCGGCCCTTCGCCGCCATCGCCGACACATCCTCGATCGCGCCGCGGGTCCGCATCGAGCGAGGCGTGCCGATGGTGCCGAAGACCCGTTCGTAGCCGGTCAGCGGTGCGTCGGCGTTGGTCAGCCAGGCGCTGTCGTTGGAGTTCTCGACGTACGGAGCATCCTTGACGGTCGGCATGCGGCCCGGCCCGAAGATGCCCGGCTGTACCGCGTCCGGGTCCGAACCGAGTGCGCAGTCGCTCCTCGAACCGTCCAGCACCGCGAGCCCCGACGACGGATACGTCGCTCTGCCCAGCGGGGTGGAGCACCGCTGCGCGAGATCGTCCGTGATCCGCGGCAGCACCTGCGACTGAGAGAAGAACGAATGGCCCGCGGAATCGGCGGCGACGGTGTTCACCCACGGCAGCCCCTGGGTACGCCGCAGCGCGGCCTGGATGTCCGCGGTGCTGCGTGCCTTGCCGAAGCCGAGACCCGTGTCCGCGGACCGCAGGTTCGTGGCGTTCGGGTCGTTCAGTGCATACGCGGTCGTCGCCGTCCAGGGCAGCGGCAGCCCGGCACCGAGGGAGGTGACGACCGGACCGTACCGGGTCCACCACTGGGTCCGGGTCACCGGGGCGCCGCCCTTCACCTCGACCGAGACCGTGCGCTTCACCATGCGTTCCGGCTTGCCGTCCACCAGATACGTGGTCGGCTCGGCCGGATCGAGGGCCAGCTGATGCAGATTGAGGGTGACACCCGTGGCGACGGTGTGGCTCCAGGCGATGTTCGCGTTGTGCCCGATCGACACGGTCGCCGAGCCGAGCAGCGAACCGCCCGCCACATTCAGCTCCCCCGGGATGGTCTGCTGCGACTGCCAGAACCGCCGCCCGCCCTGCCACGGGTAGTGCGGATTGCCGAGCAGCAGACCTCGCCCGTTCGCCGTCGTAATGCCCCGGAACGCGACCGCGTTGGAGCCCATGTCGGCGTTCTGCGTGGACAGCAGCCGCTGCGCCGCCTTCGCCGCCTCACCCGGTGGAACACCGGGCGACGCCGGTGCGCCCGTGGGCGGCTGCGCCGCCGTGATGCCGTCGATCCCGCGGCCCTGACCGCCCAGCACGGACAGCGCGAAGGCGCGGGTCGCGACATCCAGCATCGTCACCGGCCGCACCCAGTCGGCTCCCCGGCAGGCCGGATCGCTGATCCGGTTCTGCTTCAGCCAGGCGTTGTATCCCGCCGCCCAGCCGCGCTCCAGCTCCTTCACGTCATGGCTCTGACCCGCCGGGGCGGGCACTGTCAGCAGCTTCTCCACGGTGCCGCTGTCCTGGACCCCGCGGAAGTAGAGATCGCTGGAGAGATTGCTCGTCGCGGAGGACAGCGAACCGTCCGGAGCCGCGTCCGGACCGAAGTACCGCGACCGCTCGCCGCGCAGCGTCACGAAGCCGTCGGCGAGCGTGCACACCTGGTCGGCCGCCTGCGCCCACCCGTTGCCGAACCCGAGATCCGCGTAGTCCTTCGCCACGATGTGCGGAATGCCGTACTCGGTGTAGCGGATCACGGCGGACAGACCGCCGCCCGACGGATG
Source organism: Streptomyces sp. NPDC057486 (assembly GCF_042802415.1). Classification (NCBI taxonomy): domain Bacteria; kingdom Bacillati; phylum Actinomycetota; class Actinomycetes; order Kitasatosporales; family Streptomycetaceae; genus Streptomyces; species Streptomyces sp. NPDC057486. The sequence goes on from NZ_JBHVEE010000004.1 coordinate 139,066, forward strand.
TCGGCTGTGCGAGGCGTCGGCCACGGCCGGAGGCAGGGACGCCGCCACGGTGAACAGTGCGAGACCGGACACCGCGAGAAGTCTCAGACGGTTACGGAGGGGCAAGGGTCCTCCCAACTGCGCGGGTGAGAAAGGCGGTTGCTCGGATGTTCCGAGATGCCACGCGCAACTCAGCCAGCACGCGCGTACCGCTGTCAACAGCGGTGCAGATATCAGAACCGTTCCTAGCCAGTGTGCGTGAGTGAGTCCTGGACCCACTGCTGCGTACTGGGCGCATCCCGAACGGTGTGGGATGCGCTGGGTTCCCGCGTTCGCGTCCCGTTCGGTGACGGTCCTCCGGGGGGCCGGTCCGTTGCGGGTGGGCGGGTTCCCTCGCGCCCCCGGGTGCCTGGTCCGGCCTGGGCGGTCCGATGCCCCGCACGATCTCTCCGGTCGTGCGGGGGCGGTGCCGTCCGACGCCGGATCGGGTGTCCGAGGGCGCGTCGTCCGATCGCGATGCCCGCGGCATCGTGACGGGACATCTTTCGGTGCGGGGTGGCCAGTGGTTTCTGCCAGTGCTGGGCACCCCACAAAGTGGTGTAGGCGGGGTCGACCGCGACAATGCCCAGGCCGTGTTCGGCGGCCATGGAGACGAGCCGGGCCCTGAGTTTCCCGGTCGGGATGCCGGAGAGGAGCTGCCGGAACCGTTTTCTGCGGCCGTGTTTCTCGCGGGTCTTCTCGGTGGTGAAGTCGAGGTCTTCGATGCCGATCGCGGCGACCCCGGCCTGCTTGGCCCAGTGGATCAGCCGGGTCAGGGCGTGGCGGAGCTGGGCGTCGCGGTGACTGGCGGTCCCGGACAGGTCGTAGGGGAAGCGGCGCGGGTCTCCGATGGGGTTGCCGTGCGAGTCGAGGTGGTAGGCGGCGAAGTGGTCGGCATTGGTGTCGACACCGATCATGCCCCGGGCGCGGGCGGTGGCCAGCGGGATGGTCTTCACGACGGGGCGTTGCCAGGATGCGGTGAGGTACCAGCGGCCCCGTTGGATGTCGAGGTGGATGCGGTAGGCGACGGCCCGGTTGGCGGCGATGCGGTCGGCCCACTCCGCGCCCCGGTGCGCGAACGCGATCCGGGTGGTGAGGACGTACCGGCCGTGCCCGGCGTTGGCCAGGTGCGCGAGCGGGGCAGGCAGTCTGATGGACACTTCGCCGTCCGGGGTGACGCGGATCGTCTCGTTCCCGAACCGCTTCCCCGACTCACCGTCCGCGGCGATGAACCAGCGCCCCGCCTCCCACCGTTCCCGCCACTGGCCTTCGGTGAGCCCGGCGTGGGCGAGGTGGTGGCGGGTGTTGAGGAGACGTCTGCCGCCCCGCACCACCCGCACCCGCCCGGCCTGCCGGTCGGCGACAACGGCCGCATGCCGCGCCTCCAGCATCACGAGACGACGAGATTTGCGGAACCACTCGCTCTTCGACCGGTAGCCACCCGCCGCGCGCTTGGTGCCCTTCTCTCCGATCGGGAGGGACAGGCGGTGGCGCAGCGTTCTGATCCCGGCTGCCAGCGTCTGGATGTGCGCGGCCTGGCAACGCCGGGCCAGCGCCCACTGGTCGTGGGTGGCCTTGGTGATAGCCCCGGCGATCCTGGACGACGACTCCTTCGTCAGGTCCCGCTTACGCGCTGCCCAGGTGTCCGCACTGTGCTCCAGACCGTCCGCGCAGCGGGCCTTGAGGTCACGCGAAGCCAGACGGCCCTGGTGCTCGCCGACCGAGCGGAGGACTTCCTCGTCCCGGGGAGTGAGGCGCTTGAGCCGGTCCCGGATCGCCACCCCGCAAGGCCCGGGCACCACGAAGGGCACGGCCAACTCCCGCACACCACCCACCGCGTCACCCCCCTCCCGCAAGGCCGGACACCCATCACCCAGCCCAACGAGCAGCAGCCGCCAAGGTCACTCATTCGGCCCCAGAACTCCCGTTCCCGCCCGCGCGAACCCGCTGACGGGACTCACTCCCGCTCACCACAACTCACTTCAGTGCAGCAAACCGGCAGCAGCTCGCACCCTTGACCGCCCGGTCCCGGCCGCCCAGGATCACGCCATGACAGGTGTACGCAGCTCCACAGTCGACGGCGTCGTGACCCGCAGCGCACGGCGCACCCCCGAGCGCACCGCCGTGCGGTACGCCGACCGGTCCTGGACCTACCGGACGCTGGACACGGCAGTCAGCACCGCGGCGGCCCTCCTCCTCGCCGACCACGGCCTGCACCCCGGCGACCGGGTCGCCTCCTACGCGCACAACTCCGACGCGTACCTGATCGCCTATCTCGCCTGCGCCCGCGCCGGGCTGGTCCATGTGCCGGTCAACCAGAACCTCACCGGCGACGACCTGACCTACATCCTGGAGCAGTCGGGCAGCGCCCTCGTGCTCACCGACCCGGCACTCAGCGACCGCATCCCGGCCGGCTTCGCCGTGCGGCCGCTGCGCGACGCACCGGACTCCCTGCTCGGCGCGCTCGCCACCCCGCGCCCCTTCACCCCCGAGCGCGAACCCGCCGCCGGTGACCTCGTGCAGCTGCTGTACACCTCGGGTACCACCGCGCTGCCCAAGGGCGCGATGATGACGCACGGCGCCCTCGTCCATGAGTACGTCAGTGCGATCACCGCCCTCGACCTGCGCCCCACCGACCGGCCCGCCCACTCGCTGCCGCTCTACCACTCCGCGCAGATGCATGTGTTCCTGCTGCCCTACCTCGCGGTCGGGGCGGAGAACACCATCCTCGACGCGCCCGAAGCGGGCCGGATCTTCGACCTCGTCGAGGCCGGGCAGGCGGACAGCCTCTTCGCGCCGCCCACCGTCTGGATCGGGCTCGCCAACCACCCGGAGTTCGCGACCCGCGAGCTCGGCGGGCTGCGCAAGGCTTACTACGGTGCGTCGATCATGCCGGTCCCGGTGCTGGAACGGCTCCGCGAGCGGTTGCCCGCGCTGGCCTTCTACAACTGTTTCGGACAGAGCGAGATCGGCCCGCTGGCCACCGTTCTCGGGCCCGAGGAGCACGAGGGCCGGATGGACTCCTGCGGCCGGCCGGTGCTCTTTGTCGAAGCACGGGTTGTCGACGAGCACGGCAAGGAGGTTCCCGACGGCACGGCGGGTGAAGTCGTCTACCGGTCGCCGCAGCTGTGCGAGGGTTACTGGAGCAAGCCCGAGGAGACCGCCGAGGCCTTCCGCGACGGCTGGTTCCACTCCGGCGACCTCGCCGTCCGTGACCCGGAGGGCTTCTTCACGGTCGTCGACCGGGTGAAGGACGTCATCAACTCCGGCGGTGTCCTGGTCGCCTCCCGCCAGGTCGAGGACGCCCTCTACACCCACCCCGCCGTCGCCGAGACAGCCGTTGTGGGACTGCCCGACGAACGCTGGATCGAGGCCGTCACCGCCGTCGTCGTGCTGCGCGAGGACGCCACCGAGCAGCAGCTTCTCGACCATGTACGGGAACGGCTCGCGCACTTCAAGGCCCCGAAGAAGATCCTCTTCGTGGACGAGCTCCCCCGCAACGCGAGCGGAAAGATCCTCAAGCGCGAGCTCAGGGACCGGTTCGCGCAGCCGTGACCCGCTGGGGGCCCTTCCGGAAGAAGGGCCCCCAGCGAGGATCGCGCCGCAGCTGATGTCGAGACGGGCCCCGTCATCGTGATGGCCCGAGCGGACGCAAGGAGCCACGCGGTGCTCGCGACGGCGGCGAGGACGGTGACCGGAGCGGCGGGGCGCCGGACGACTCGACGTGACGGCCCGGCTCCCCGGGAACACACGGCAGAAGTGGGCGCCGCCGTCCCGGTGCCTCAGCGCTCGCCGCGGTCGTCCACGATCCGCTTGAACTTGCCGACCGACCGCTCCAGCGTCTCGGGATCGACGATCTCGACGCCGACCGACACCCCGATGCCGTCCTTGACCGCCGCCGCGATCGCCCGTGCAGCATGTGCCCGCTGGTCCGGTGTCGACTCCGCCCGCGCCTCCGCCCGTACCGTCAGTGCGTCGAGACGGCCCTCGCGGGTCAGCCGCAGCTGGAAGTGCGGTGCCACGCCTGGTGTACGCAGCACGATCTCCTCGATCTGGGTCGGGAAGAGGTTCACCCCGCGCAGGATCACAAGGTCGTCGCTCCGCCCGGTGACCTTCTCCATCCGCCGGAAGACCCGGGCCGTGCCGGGCAGCAACCGGGTCAGATCCCGGGTCCGGTACCGGATCACCGGCATGGCTTCCTTGGTCAGCGACGTGAAGACCAGCTCACCTTCCTCGCCCTCCGGCAGTACCTCACCGGTGAACGGGTCGACGACCTCCGGATAGAAGTGGTCCTCCCAGATGTGCAGCCCGTCCTTCGTCTCCACACACTCCTGGGCGACCCCGGGGCCGATCACCTCCGAAAGCCCGTAGATGTCGACCGCGTCGATCGCGAACCGCTCCTCGATCTCCCGGCGCATCTCCTCCGTCCACGGCTCGGCGCCGAATATGCCGACCTTCAGCGAGGTGGTACGCGGATCGATGCCCTGGCGCTCGAACTCGTCGAGCAGCGTCAGCATGTACGAGGGTGTGATCATGATGATGTCGGGCCGGAAGTCCTGGATCAGCTGCACCTGGCGCGACGTCATGCCACCGGATGCCGGAATGACCGTGCAGCCGAGCCGTTCGGCCCCGTAGTGCGCGCCGAGACCACCGGTGAACAGGCCGTACCCGTACGCCACATGGACCTTCTGTCCCGGACGGCCGCCCGCGGCCCGGATCGATCGGGCGACCACGTCCGCCCAGGTGTCCAGGTCCCGCTGCGTGTAGCCGACTACCGTGGGGCGGCCCGTCGTCCCGCTGGACGCATGGATGCGCCGCACCTGGTCCTCCGGCACGGCGAACATGCCGAACGGGTAATTGTCCCGTAGATCCGCCTTCGTCGTGAACGGGAACCGGGCCAGATCGGCGAGCGAACGGCAGTCGTCCGGGCGCAGCCCCGCCTTGTCGAACGCCGCTCGGTAGAAGCCGACATGGTCGTACGCGTGCTGCAGCGTGGCGCGCAGCCGCTCCAGCTGCAGCGCCTGCAGCTCCGGGCGGCCGAGCCGCTCCGCCGCATCCAGCAGAGCCGTCATCCGGATGTTCCTCTCCCCGAGTGGGCGACCGATCATTCGGTCGATCGTTACGGGAGCAGTAATTCAGGATGTCCCGCAGCATGGCAAGAGGGGCGACGCATTCGTACCCAGCCCCTTCGGTCCGCCGGTCACGCGTGGACCGTGACCCCGCCTCGTGGTGGAACGCGGCACCGGCCGGGTTCCCCGCCCGGGAGCCGTCCCACATCCTGGACATGCTCATACCGAACACAGCTGCGCCACGGCAGGGGTCCTGTTTGGATGGCGTACATGCCGACCTTCCACGCATACGACGGGACCGGGATCGCCTACCACCTGCTGGGGGAGGGCGAGCCGCTGATCTGTGTGCCCGGCGGGCCGATGCGGGCCAGCGCCTATCTCGGCGACCTGGGCGGACTCGCCGCCCACCGCCAACTGGTGCTGCTCGATCTGCGAGGCACCGGGGACTCCGCCGTTCCGGACGACCCATCGACCTACCGCTGCGACCGGCTCGTCGACGACGTGGAGGCACTGCGCGCCCACCTGGGGCATGAGCGCATTGATCTGCTCGCCCATTCCGCATCCGCCAACCTGGCCGCGCTCTACGCCGCCCGGCATCCGAAGCGGCTGCGCACACTCACCCTCGTCACCCCCGGCACCCGCGCCGCCGGTATCACCGTCACCGACGAGGACTGGCGCGAGGCATCCGAACTGCGCCGTGAAGAACCGTGGTTCGCGGAAGGCCGGGACGCGCTGGAGTCCATGTGGGCGGGGCGGCGTTCCCCCGGTGATGCGTGGCCCGTGATCGAGCCGTTCACGTACGGACGGTGGGACGCCGCCGCGCGGGCGCACGCCGCCGCAGCACCCGAGCAGGCCAACTCCGGTGCAGCGAAGACCTATTACCAGGACGGTGCGTTCGACCCGGTCGGCACCGTCGCCGCCCTGCGAGGCGTCACGGCGCCCGTGCTCGTCCTCGCGGGGGAGTACGACGGAGGACCCACCCCGGACCGCGCCGCCGAACTGGCCGCGCTGTTCCCGAACGCGGAGTACGCCGTGCAGCGCGGCGCCGGGCACTACCCGTGGATCGACGACCCGGGCGCCTTCGTGCGCACCGTCAGCGCCTTCCTCGACCCCGACATGCGCAGCGTCCAGGCAGGAGGCATTCGCCTTGCCTACCGGGTGTGGGGTGAGCCGTCCGCTCCGCCCGTCGTCCTTGTCCACGGGCGCTGCGAGTCCAGCCGCACCTGGACGGAGGTCGCGGAACAACTCGCCGCCGACCACCGGGTGTACGCGCTCGACTTCCGCGGCCACGGCCTCAGCGACTGGACCGGCCGTTACTCCTTCGAGTTGTTCCGCGACGACTTGCACGCCTTCCTGGAGGCCTGCAATCTTTCCGGCGCCACCGTCGTCGGACACTCGATGGGCGGCGTCGCCGCGTTCCTGCTCGCCGAACGGGAACCAGCGCTGATCGGCAGGCTTGTCCTCGAGGAGGCCCCGCCGCTCATCCCGCTCGATCCGCCGCGCCCGCCCGCCCAACGCCCCGACACGGAACTCGACTTCGACTGGCCGGTCGTCCCGTCGATCGATGCCCAGCTGAACGAGCCGGACCCGGCGGCCCGCGAGCGCCTCGGCGAGATGGTCGCCCCGACCCTCATCATCGGCGGGGGCCCCGACAGCCACCTCGCCCAGGACCAACTCGCCTGGATGGCCCGGCAGATCCCCGACTGCCGCCTGGTCACCATCGACGCCGGACACCTCGTCCACACCGCCCGACCGGCAGAGTTCCTTGCGGCGCTGCGGTCGTTCGGCATGGACCGAGACATCGATGAACCGTTGGCCGGCGGCGTCAGCCTCGGCTGAGCAGGGAGGACAGCACGTCGTACAACGTCGTCTCCGGGTCGGTGACGGAACCTTCCGACCGCCAGGCCACGAAGGCGTCGGGGCGCACCAGCACCGCACCCCCGGTGCTCGTACCGTGCGCCTGTGCCCAGTCCGCCCCGTTCTCCGGCTCCAGGTCGGAGCCGGCGCCGATGCCGAACGCGTCGAGCCGCACCGAAAGCCGGTCGGCCACGCGCGCGGCCGCACGACGCCACGCGACATCCGCGCCGTCGCTCAGCAGGACGAACGACCGCTCGTACAGGTCCAGTGTCGACTTGCGCTCACCTGCCTGACGGACCCACAGATGTGGTGCCCGGGAGCCGGGGTCGCCGTTCAGCTGCAGTCCTTGCGGCACCACCGGCTGATCGGCGTCGACACCCACCACGGCGCCACGGACATAGCGGTAGCCCAGAGCCACCGGCAGCAGGCCGCCCTTCTTCCCGCCGCCCACACCGGGAGCCGGGGCATATCCGGGGTGGCTGTGCTCGGCGGAACGGGACGAGGCCCGCTCGCTCGTTGCGCGTGCCACCGGCAGCCGTTCCGCCTCGTACGTGTCCAGGAGCCCCGGACCGGCCTCGCCGCGCAGCACGGCGGCGAGCTTCCAGGCGAGGTTGTGCGCGTCCTGGATACCGGTGTTGGAGCCGAACGCCCCGGTCGGCGACATCTCATGGGCGGAGTCCCCGGCGAGGAAGACTCTGTCCCGGCCGTACCGTTCGGCGACCCGCTCCGCGGCGTGCCACGGGGCCTTCCCGGTGATCTCCACGTCGATGTCGGGTGCACCGGTCGCCCGGCGGATGTGCTCCGCACACCGCTCGTCGGTGAAGTCCTCCAGCGTCTCGCCCCGTTCGGGCTGCCACGGCGCGTGGAACACCCACTCCTTCTCGTTGTCCACCGGCAACAGAGCACCGTCCGCTGCGGGGTTTGTCAGGTAGCACACGATGAAACGCCGGTCGCCCACCACGTCGGCGAGCTTCCGCGAGCGGAAGGTGATGCTCACGTTGTGGAACAGGTCGCCGGGCCCCGACTGACCGATCCGCAGCTGCTCCCGGATGGGGCTGCGCGGGCCGTCGGCCGCGATCAGGTAGTCCGCACGGACGCTGATGTGCTCACCGGTCTCCCGGTTCTTCAGTGCGGCGTGCACTCCTGAGCCATCCGGGTCGAACGTCATCATCTCGGTGGAGAACCGGATGTCGCCGCCCTGCTCACGGGCCTGCGCCAGCAGTACCGGCTCCAGATCGTTCTGGCTGCACAGGCACCAGCCGCTCGGGCTGAACCGCGCCAGCCCGCCGCCCGGGTCGATCTCCTTGAACAGCCATTCCTGGTCGTCGCCGGTCAGCGAACCCGCCTGCAGGATCCCGTGATTTTCCGCGAGTACCGAAGCGGCCTTCCGGATCCGCTGTTCGGCTCCCGCCGTGCGGAAGACCTCCATGGTCCGTACGTTGTTGCCGCGACCACGCGGGTGCGTGGAGGTGGCCGCGTGCTTCTCGACCAGCAGATGCTCGATGCCGAGCCGGCCGAGGAAAAGTGATGCGGACAGACCCACCAGGGAGCCGCCCACGATGAGGACGGGTACACGGAGGTCGACGTTCTCGTTCATCAGTTGCTCCAGCTCCGACGCCGTACAGATGCATTGTTCATGCCCGTGCGGGAGCCGTTCGGACGGCTCCCCGGCGGCTGCTCACCTGAACGGTTCATAAATCTCGCGTCGACCGGACCAGCGTTTCACGATCGGTCACGGAGACGCACCCCGCGGTGCGGGGGCGGACGTTACACATCCGCCGGGGGATTCCCCGCTCCGAATCCCATTGGACAACCGACGGCCTGCCATCCACGTGGACGCCACGCCGTCTCGTAAGGAGAACGACACATGACCACCCTTTCGGAACGGATCTCGCAGTCCGCCTTCGACGGCTCCAGGCTGCGGGTCGTTCTGCTGCTGGATCTGCACGACGGAGCCCAGAACCAATTCCTCGAGGCGTACGAGCACCTGCGCAATCAGGTGGCATCCGTACCCGGGCACATCAGCGACCAGCTGTGCCAGTCGATCGAGAACCCCTCGCAGTGGCTCATCACCAGCGAATGGGAGAGCGCACCGCCCTTCCTCGCCTGGGTCAACAGCGAGGAGCACGTCCAGACGGTCCAGCCCCTGCACAGCTGCGTACGCGACACCCGGTCGCTGCGCTTCTCCGTGCTGCGGGAGACCGGGACCGCCTTCGAGAGCACCCCCGAGGCCGCCAAGGGCAACCTGCAGTCCGCCCCCCGGCTGGGCGACGGCGTGGTCCGCCACGCCCTCACCTTCACCGTGAAGCCCGGCAGTGAGGACGTCGTCGCGAAGATCCTCGCCGACTACGACTCCCCGAAGGCGCGGGTCGACGAGCACACCCGGTTGCGCCGTACCTCGCTCTTCATGCACGGAAACCGGGTCGTCCGGGCCGTCGAGGTCGAGGGGGACCTCCTTGCGGCGCTGCGCCACGTGTCCCGTCAGCCCGAGGTCAGGGCCGTCGAGGAGGCCATCAACCCGTACCTGGAGCAGGACCGGGACCTCAGCGACGACAACTCCGCCCGGGTGTTCTTCACCCGGGCGGCCCTGCCCACGGTCCACCACGTCACCGCCGGCCGGCACAACGCCGCGGACATCCGTCGGCACGCGCTGTTCTACCAGGCCAAGGAGGGGTGCGGCATGGCGCTCGCCCGGCTGCTCGCCGGCAACGACGAGGAGGCCGCCGAGGACCGGAACAGCCCGATCGACAGCAGCACCATCTTCCAGCGCGACGACATCGTCGTGCGGCTCCTCGAAATGGTCGGCCCGCTGGACGCGCAGCCCGCTCAGGCGCTGGGCATCGACGACCCCGCCAAGGTGGCCAGGCTCGGACGACTCCTCGACGGCGGCGTCAACGCCGCGCCGACCAACGGCCAGGACATCGCGCGCTTCCTCAAGAAGTCCGAGATGACCCTGATCACCGATCGGCGGTCCGCGGATTCCTGAACCGCGCGTCAGCACCCTGGGGGGTTCTCGCTCAACCCGTCAACACCACGCGCACTGCGCCAGGAGGAAAGCAGTCATGACCACGCACCGGCCACGCATCGTGGACCTCAGTGAGACCCAGCCCAACCGCAGGCGCGGAGGAGACCTTCGCGCCATGCTCACGCCGACCGCGGTGGGTGCCACCAGCGGCTTCATGGGGCTGGCCATCGTGCAGCCCGGCGACCGCATCGGCGAGCACTACCACCCGTACTCGGAGGAGTTCGTGTACGTCGTGAACGGTCTCCTGGAGGTGGACCTGGACGGGGAACCGCATGCCATGCGGCCCGACCAGGGCCTGCTGATCCCTCCGTATGTACGTCACCGGTTCCGTAACGTGGGCGACGAGGAAGCGCGCATGGTCTTCCACCTCGGTCCGCTCGCCCCGCGTCCGGAACTCGGTCACGTCGACACCGAGCACACCGAGACCGCCGACCGGGCCGCGCCGTCAGAACGAACCGAGGCTGCTTCATGACCCGGCGCGTGGCGGTCACCGGAGTCGGTGTCGTCGCCCCGGGCGGAATCGGCGCGCCGGCCTTCTGGGACCTCCTCGCCAACGGACGCACCGCGACGCGCGGCATCACCCTGTTCGACCCGGTGGGTTTCCGCTCCCGGATCGCCGCCGAGTGCGACTTCGACCCCGCGGCCCATGGCCTCGACGAGGACGAGATCGCCCGCTCGGACCGGTACGTCCAGTTCGCGCTCGTCGCCGCCAGGGAAGCCCTCGGCGACGCGGGGCTCGACCCGGAGAAGGTGGACCCCTGGCGCATCGGGGTGTCGCTCGGCACCGCCGTCGGCGGCACCACCCGACTGGAGCACGACTACGTCGCGGTCAGTGGCAGCGGCGCCCGCTGGGACGTCGACCACCGTCCGGCCGGCCGCCATCTGGAGCGGGCCTTCTCACCCAGCTCCCTCGCCTCGGCAGTCGCCGAGCAGGTCGGCGCGCACGGCCCGGTGCAGACCGTCTCGACGGGCTGCACCTCCGGCCTCGACGCGATCGGGTACGCGTTTCACTCCATCGAGGAGGGGCGGGTCGACGTCTGCATCGCCGGGGCGTCCGACTCGCCGATCACCCCGATCACGGTGGCCTGCTTCGACGCGATCAAGGCGACCTCCCCGAACAACGACGACCCGGAGCACGCCTCCCGTCCGTTCGACGCCCGCCGGGACGGCTTCGTCATGGGCGAGGGCGGAGCCGTACTCGTCCTGGAGGAGCTGGAACATGCCCGCGCCCGCGGTGCCACCGTGTACTGCGAGATCGCCGGCTATGCCACCTTCGGCAACGCCTATCACATGACCGGGCTGACCCCCGAGGGACTGGAGATGGCCGAGGCCATCAACCGGGCCCTCGGCCATGCCCGGATAGACGGCTCACAGATCGACTACGTCAACGCGCACGGATCCGGGACCAAGCAGAACGACCGTCACGAGACGGCAGCAGTGAAGAGGGCCCTGGGCGCGCACGCCTACGAGGTGCCCATGAGCTCCATCAAGTCCATGGTCGGTCACTCGCTCGGCGCCATCGGCGCCATCGAGATCGCCGCCTGCGTGCTGTCCCTGGTCAACCAGACAGTGCCGCCGACGGCGAACTACGAAACCCCGGACCCGGAGTGCGACCTCGACTACGTGCCGCGTGACGCACGGCCCCGGAAGCTGCGCAGCGTCCTGTCGGTCGGCAGCGGATTCGGTGGATTCCAGTCCGCTGTGGCCCTGACCAGAACAGGTGGGAGGACACCATGAGCACCCGAAAGGCCCGGCGCACTGTTGTCACCGGCATCGGTGTCGTCGCCCCCAACGGCACGACCACCGAGTCGTTCTGGAAGAGGACGCACGAAGGGCTGAGCGTCCTCGACCGCGTCACCCGCGAGGGGTGCGAGCACCTGCCGCTGCGGGTCGCAGGCGAGGTCAGGGGCTTCGACCCGGTGGACCTGATCGAGGAACGCTACCTCGTGCAGACCGACCGGTTCACGCATTTCGCGATGGCCGCAGCGGATCTCGCCCTCGACGACGCCCGGATCGGTCGGGCCGACTACGAGGGCGACCCGTTCGCCGTGGGAGTGGTGACCGCTGCCGGCTCCGGCGGCGGCGAGTTCGGCCAGCGCGAGCTGCAGCGGCTGTGGGGACAGGGGTCCAATTACGTCGGCCCCTACCAGTCCATCGCCTGGTTCTACGCGGCAAGCACCGGCCAGATCTCCATCCGGGGCGGATTCAAGGGGCCGTGCGCCGTCGTGGCCAGCGACGAAGCGGGCGGTCTGGACGCATTGGCACATGCCGCACGGTCCATCCGCGGCGGCACCGACGCAGTGGTCGTCGGCGCCGCCGAGGCACCTCTGGCCCCGTACTCGGTCGTCTGTCAGCTCGGGTACGAGGACCTCAGCGTCTGCGAGGACCCCGCCCGGGCCTACCGCCCCTTCACCGCGGACGCGTGCGGCTTCGTACCCGCCGAGGGCGGTGCCATGCTCGTGGTCGAGGAGGAGGCCGCGGCGAACCGCCGTGGGGCCCGGGTCAGGGCCGAACTGGCGGGCCACTCCGCGACGTTCACCGGGGCATCCCGGTGGGAGGAGTCCCGGGAGGGGCTCGCCCGGGCGATCAGCGGTGCCCTGCGGGAGGCCGGCTGTGCGCCGGAGGAGATCGACGTGGTCTTCGCCGACGCCCTCGGCGTACCCTCCGCCGACCGAGCCGAAGCACTGGCCATCGCCGACGCGCTCGGCGGGCACGGCAAGCGGGTACCCGTGACGGCGCCCAAGACCGGTATCGGCCGCGCCTACTGCGGGGCGCCGGTGCTGGACGCGGCAGCCGCCGTACTGGCCATGGAGAACGGCCTGATACCTCCGACCCCGAACGTCGTCGACGTGTGTCACGAAATCGATGTCGTCACCGGCCGGGCACGCCCCGCCGAACTGCGGACGGCGCTCGTGCTGAGCCGCGGCCTCATGGGTTCGAACGCGGCCATCGTGCTGCGGCGCCCCACCGCCACCCACGCGTGAGAAGGAGAAGCCCTCATGAACGATCCACTGACCTACCAGGAGCTGGCTGCGCTGATGAAGAAGGGCGCGGGAGTCAGCGTCGACCCGCAGGAGATGGAGAGCCGGCCCGCGTCCGGCTTCGACGAGTACGGCCTGGACTCCCTCGGCCTCCTCGGCATCGTGGGCGTGCTGGAGAACCGGCACGGCAGGCCGCTCCCGGCTGACGCCGACCGGTGCAAGACGCCCCGTGAATTCCTCGACCTCGTCAACCACACCCTTATGACAGGAGCCTGAAGTGTCCGGACACACCGAGAACGAGATCACCATCGCCGCCCCTCTCGACCTGGTCTGGGACGTGACGAACGATCTGGAGAACTGGCCGCGGCTCTTCAGTGAGTACGCGGCCGTCGAGGTCATCGAACGGGACGGCGACAGGACGAAGTTCCGTCTGACCATGCACCCCGACGAGAACGGCAAGGTGTGGAGCTGGGTCTCCGAGCGCACCGTCGACCGCGCCGGCCACAAGGTCGTCGCGCGCCGTGTCGAGCCTGGTCCGTTCCAGCACATGAACATCCGCTGGGAGTACTCGGAGGTACCCGGCGGCACGAAGCTCCACTGGGCGCAGGAATTCGCGATGCGGCCCGACGCACCCGTGGACGACGCGTGGATGACCGACAACATCAACCGGAACTCGCGTGTCCAGATGGAACTCATCCGGGACAAGATCGAGCAGCGCGACCGCGAGCGCCGCACCGCCCCGGTCAACGCCCGCTGACTCCCCGCCCGCCCGTGGTCGGCCACCCCGGCCCCCCCCCGGGGGGGGCGGCCCGGGGATAGGTAAGGAACCCGGCCCCGCCAAACACGCGG